>JAFGFW010000001.1 GCA_016930875.1 Deltaproteobacteria bacterium
CTAAGTCCATCGATTCATAAATTCGATAACGAATTTATTTAGACTTCGGCTGAGCTCAGTCGAAGCCCTCAGGACTTAGTGCTGAGTAAGCAAATGCGCAAACTTAACATCTTTCACTACGTTACAGTAGTTGCGAATCGAAGCACTAAGGGCATTCGCAGTCTTGATTGAGCATATCAAATTAACATAATACACAAGGCCTGTTTGTCAATGGTCCGCATTGTGGGAGTGGCCTTGCATAAGGGCTCGCTCAAAAATGACCTCACATTTTAATGTAAACCTATTTCTTCGCGAACCCTAAACATTGAACCGGAAATAGATGACATCACCATCTTTGACGATGTAGGCCTTTCCCTCAAGGCAGACCTTGGCCTCCTTCTTGGCCTGCTGGTAAGAGCCTGCAGCGACCAGATCATCATAGGCCAGGACCTCGGCGCGGATGAAGCCTTTTTTCATATCCGAGTGGATCACGCCGGCCGCTTCCAGGGCCGTAGTCTCTCGGGGGATCAACCAACAACGCACTTCATCGTTTACCACAGTAAAAAATGAAACAAGACCTAACAAATCGCAGGAATTGTGAATCATACGTTCCGCGGCAGGGCTCTCCACGTCATAAGCGGCGAGAAATTCTCCGGCCTCTTCCGGAGAGAGTTCGGAGAGCTCCATTTCCAGTTTTCCACGAACTGCCAGGGCATTGGAAAAGGCAGGGGGGCCTTCCCATGCCGGGATGTCGTCATTTTCCTCGCCATTGTTGAAAACGGTCAGGACCGGTTTGGCGGAAAGAAGGGCATATCCCTTCAAAAGCGGTGCCCGAGCCAGCTCAGGCCGGTCCCGCAGGGGCCTCTCGTCTTCAAGGACCTTGAGGCATGCTTCCAGCAGTCCCAGCTCCTCATCATTTGTCTTTTTCCCACGCTTTCTGTCCATACCGATACGTTCGATTCGCTTCTCCACAACGACAAGATCAGCAAAGATCATCTCACTTTCAAGGCTGATCAGGTCCTCTCTGGGGTGATGGGCCTGGTCTCCGGGCTGATCAAAATTTCGCACCACGTGGACCAGGGCATCCGAAGGACGAATCTCACTCCAAAGGCCTTCGTCTCGCTTTCCGTCATGGGCAAGGCCCTTTGCCGTGCGGGGGAGGATGTACTCCAACCGGGCGTACACGGTTTTTTTTGGTTTGATGAGTTTGCGCAAGGCATCCACCCGTTGATCCGGCACCCGAACCGTGCCTATCGCGGGTCCCTTTTTGGCCCACTGTTCTGGTTTGGTGCTGGTAACTATTTGAAAGATCGTGGATTTGCCTGATTCAGGAAGGCCGACGATTCCGAGTCTCATGGCTTATGAGCGCACCAGATTCTATTGCAATTTCCAGCAAGGTTTCTTTCAATGATCAATTATGATATAAACTATCACAGACCGTGTGGCAAGATTTTGTGTCAGGCGGCATTTTCACCTAACGAGCAGACGAGGTATCTTGAAGTGAGGAAAACACTCAGCATTGCCTCTTTTGTCCTTTTAGCTCTTGTCATATCGACGGCAAGCCATGGGACCGATGAATTCCCGAAACCAAAAGGGCTTGTCAATGACTTTGCCGACGTCATTGAACCTCAATATGAACAAAAACTGACACAGGTGACGGGCGAGCTTCTGAGAAAGACAGGTGTCACCGTGGTCGTAGTTACCATGCCGGACATTGAAGGTGAAGATTACAACGAATACGCAAACCGCCTGTATGCTGCATGGGGAATCGGGAAAAAAGGGGAAGATCGTGGCGTACTTATTTTCCTGGCGCTAAAAGAGCGCAAAATGCGCATCGAGACCGGATACGGTGTAGAGGGAATAATTCCCGACGGCCTTGCAGGGGAAATCCGTGACCGATATATGACCCCCTATCTGAAGCAGGATCGTTTTGGGGAAGGGCTCTTAAATGGCGCCCTTGCAATAGCACAGATCATTGCAAAGGATGCGGGCGTAGGCCTTACAGGCCAGGGGCCTGTCAGAAGAGCCCCGAAGCAGCGCTCCGGCCTTTCAGGTTTGTTGATCATTTTGATCTTTCTGGGGCTCCTCTTTTCCATGGGTAGGAGACGAGGCGGCATGTGGCCGCTTTTGTTGCTCATGTTCATGGGCGGCCGTGGCGGCGGATTCTATGGAGGGGGCTATGGCCGTGGCGGCCTAGGTGGCAGCTTTGGCGGTTTTGGGGGTGGCTTCGGCGGTTTTGGGGGTGGTCTGAGCGGAGGCGGCGGGGCTGGGGGAGGTTTTTGAAAGCATCCTTTCAAGGAGTATAGCTCATGAGCAGGATACCAAGAGAACCAAAGGAGATATTTTCCTCCATTGTCGATGATTACAGGCAGATCTTTGGCGATGACCTGGTTTCTATTATTTTGTACGGAAGCGCGGCAAGCGGCGAGTATGTTGCCGACAGGTCAGACATCAACTTTATGATCGTCCTTTCTGATAACGGAATCGATTCCCTTGGCAAAACCTTTGAGGTTATCGCAAAGTGGAAAAAGCGCAACGTGGCTACCCCTTTGTTTGTTACGGAGGACTACGTTCGAACGTCACTCGACGTCTTTCCCGTTGAATACCTGAATTTTCAAAATAGCCACGTACTTGTATATGGCAAGGACATCCTGAGTGATCTCGCTTTTGCCCCGAATTTCTTGAGGTTGCAGTGCGAAAGGGAAATCAAGGGCAAGCTGTTGCTCCTGCGGGAGGCCTTTCTGGAGACCGGAGGCAAGGGGAGGTATCTCCAGCAGCTTGTCTCGCAATCCATTCAGGCCTTTATTGCTATCTTTAACGGGCTGCTTTACCTTAAAGGCAAAGAACTTCCACGTCATAAACGCAAGGTTATCAGTGAGGTATGTGAGACCTTTGACCTGGACAGCGCCCTTTTTGAAAAGCTCCTTGACATCAAGCAAAAAAAGTTGAAGCCCTCAGGCTCGGAACTCATGAAATTGTTTCAGGCCTACCTGAGAGAAGTGCAAAGGTTGTGGAAACTCGTGGACAGGCTGGAGAAGGAGACAGTTCAATGACCAAAGGACAAAAAAACGCGCTAATCGTCGTCGTGGTTCTTGTCGTTGTTTTGCTGGTTCCCTTTTCGTATTTAAAGGGAACTTACAACAGCCTCGTCAGCATGGACGAGGGGGTCAAGGGCGCCTGGGCCCAGGTGGAAAACCAACTGCAGCGTCGCTATGATCTGATCCCTAATTACGTGGAGACGGTCAAAGGATATGCCAAGCATGAAAAGGAGGTCTTCATCAAGGTCACAGAGGCCCGTTCCAGGGTGGCCGGCGCCGGAACCATCGGCGAAAAGATTAAAGCGAACAATCAGCTCTCCTCGGCCCTGTCGCGACTGTTAGTTGTAGTGGAGCGGTATCCTGAGCTGAAGGCCAACACGAATTTTATCCGCCTTCAGGATGAGCTGGCAGGCACTGAAAACAGAATTGCCGTGGAACGTCGCCGTTTCAACGAAACCGTAAAGGTGTATAATATAAAAATCCGCAGCTTTCCCACTAACTTGATTGCAGGGATGTTCGGATTTGAAAAAGCGGCTTTCTTTGAAGTTCCCAAGGAGCGACAGGAAGCGCCGCAGGTGAAGTTCTAGTCCCTTGTGAAATTCGTGTTTTTTGTGTGGCAGAACATATTTGGAATACGCTGTTTTTGAAGACTGGCAACTA
>JAFGFW010000002.1 GCA_016930875.1 Deltaproteobacteria bacterium
CACCGTCGCCCAAGCTATGGCGCGTCGGCGACTTGCTGCAGGGATGACACGCGGCGCAAGCGCCTGCGCTGCGCGAAGGCAAGGCGACCTACGGCGGGATTTCGCTTTGATACCCTGCAGCTTGCTACGGGGAGCTTCATCCTTGTGATGACCATTCCCACCGAAAATCAGTTCCATAAGAAACAGAGCGGGGCGTTCTTAGTCCTGCAATAACACCGCATTCCAGAAAGAGTATAGATTTTATCATTCTGCACCCCGAGGATTAGGATTCCAGCGATAAATATCTCATTTGTTGATCCTCACTCAAAGAACCAGTTTCCCAGCCACATTGTTCTGGCATGTATTTGTGTTCTGACGCTGCTCATACGTGCTTGTGATTTCCTGTCTATGCCCACAAACCCGGCTGGGCGGGGCTTGTGGTGGGATAGATGTCAGATTTGATCGTAGCTACTTGAACTCACAGACCACTCACCCACTCCAGAACCGCCTGGTTCAGGAGTTCGTAGAAACGAGGGGAACCACCAAGGCCCTTGCGGCCAAAGAGAAAATTGATCTCGGAAAGAAGCGGTTCTGATTCCACATGGCTCCGGTCAAATAGGACATCAAAGGCAGCCAGGTTGATTCCTGTCTTTGAGCAAAAGTTTTCCACGCACCTTATCCCTTTTCTTGTCAGTTCGGGGTGAAGATCGTAGTTGATCACGGCCCCCCTGCCCACATTGTTTCGAAACTCCCCTGGTTTGTGCTGGCATCTCCAGTAGGCCTTCACGATCTTGCCGATGACCACCACGCGGAGGTCCCTTCCGCCATGAGCGACAAAGGCTTGAGCAATGAAACGCCTGGTGGCGTGAAGATACGTATCATCCAGGATCTCAAGCCGATCCATCAGCTCACGCTCGTTTCTGACCAAAAAAATCGCCCAGCCGCCGCCGCCTCGATCGCCCTTCAACACAAAGGGAAACGGCATGAGTGGTTCCTGGTTTTTGAAATGACGCGTAGTGAAGTCTTCTACCGATTCGTAGCAGACAGTTTCAGGGTGGGGGGCATGGAATCTTCGAAAGAGCCGGATATTTGCATGCTTTCCCTCAAATCCGAACCTGTGAGTGTAATTCGGAAAGATGTTAGGACTGCGGGCCTTGCAAAATTCGTACTGGTGAGACTTGATGTGCTGGGTGACGACAACTGCTCGGGCTGAAGCAATTGTCCTTGCTTCTTTTTCCGTGAAAAGGCCGGCCAGAGTCAGCCGAAGATTGACATCGCCCTTAACGCGCGGATGGAAGGACAGGATCATAAATCTCCAAAGCTTCTTGCTTATCCCGTCACTATCGCCTCGTCGTTTGCCCAAATCACCAGGCCTGTGGTGTAGGGCGTTTCCATCTTTTGACGACTCGGCATGATCCTGATGGTAAACCCGTATTTGCCCGTCTGCAGGCAGGGAATCTCTCCTTCAAAATGATGATTGCCATTGCCGTCAGAATCTACTGCTTTCATCTGTATGTTTTCTCTTTCCGTGAACTCATCCTCGAAGCTCAACGGTCCGAAATAGACGTCCACATCAACGTCATCGGGTTGGAGTTCATTCAGAAAAACATCGGCTCCTATCCTGAGGAGGCCGGACACCGGCACAGGGGCATGGTCGAGCACGTTCACCCGGTTGATCCGAATCTGATCCCAGCTAGTCAGGAGGTTCTGTCGCCACACGGCCAGGTCTTTAGTGCCCTTCATCTCATCCTTTGAAAGCTCCATGAAACGCTTCGAGGCGCTGACATAAAACCGATCTGAATACTCCTGAACCATTCGATGGCTGTTAAAAATCGGACAAAGATGACATATGGCCGCTTTCATTTTTTCCAGCCAGCCGCGGGGCAGATTATCCAAGCCCCGGTCATAAAACAGGGGTGTGATCTCACGTTCCAGTAGATTGAAAATGTCCCGACTCTCAACCTCATCCTGCAAGTCATGATCCTCATAGCTCTCTCCACGCCCGATGGCCCATCCGTAACTCTGGTCGTAGCCTTCGTCCCACCACCCGTCCAGGATGCTCAGGTTCAACACCCCGTTAGCTATAGCCTTCATGCCGCTCGTGCCGCAGGCTTCCATAGGCCTCCGGGGGGTGTTGAGCCACACATCACAGCCTGCAAGCATCATGCTAGCCACCTGAATATCGTAATCCTGAATGAACACGAACCTATGGCGAACTTCTTCTTCGTTTGCAAGGTGAATGATTTGCCTGATGAGCTCCTTGCCAGGGGCGTCATCGGGGTGGGCCTTGCCGGCCATAATGATCTGTACGGGTCGTTCGGAATCGGTCAGCAAGTTGATCAGCCGGTCTTCATCTTGCAGCATCAGGGCAGCCCGCTTGTACCGGGCAAAGCGACGGGCAAATCCGACGGTAAGTATCTCAGGGTTGAGCACTTGGGCTGCAGCG
This sequence comes from Deltaproteobacteria bacterium, assembly GCA_016930875.1. Taxonomy (NCBI): domain Bacteria; kingdom Pseudomonadati; phylum Myxococcota; class Myxococcia; species Deltaproteobacteria bacterium. The sequence goes on from JAFGFW010000002.1 coordinate 2,426, forward strand.
CTGAGTTCTCGGGCTGAGACGCCAGAGCTCTTGAGTTGGGTCTGCAACCTCCTTCTTGTAAAGGCGACCAGGCGCTCACGTCGCCTTTCATGGGTTCGCCACAGTTCCGAGTCGGGAATCTGCTCCACATGTTTCCACACCTTGTGGCTATCAGGATCTTCAACCCAGTTGGGGCCCAGGTATCGGTCAAGAAGTTCCGCCATGTCTCTCGATATCCACGAGGGAATGTGAATCCCATTAGTTATTGCGTGGATAGGAATATCTTCCACAGGATTCTTTGGCCAAATTTTCTGCCACATGTTGCGGGAGACCTTGGCATGTAGCCGGCTAACCCCGTTGGCATGGGCTGAGAGCCTCAAGGCCAGCACAGTCATACAAAAGGGCTCCTGATCGTTTGCAGGGTCCTGCCTGCCGAATCCCAAAAAGACCTTAAAGGCAATGCCAAGAGACTGCACATAGTCTCCAAAATAAGTGTGCATAAGATCTGGGGAAAACATGTCGTTTCCGGCCGGGACAGGCGTGTGGGTGGTAAAGGCATTTGTGGCAATTACGAACTCCCTTGCCGCATCAAAGGACAAGCCCTGCTCGTTTTTCAGGATGCGAATACGTTCCAGGGCAGAAAAGGCAGAGTGGCCTTCATTCATGTGATATGCGGAAGGTTCTATGCCCAGGGAGCGGAGGGCTTGAACGCCGCCAATACCCAGCACAATCTCCTGCCGGACCCGCATATCCAAGTCACCCCCATAGAGCCTGGAAGTGATGTAGCGATGTTCAGATCCGTTTCCCTTCAGGTTGGTATCGAGCAAGTACAGGGGAATCCGTCCCACCATGACGCGCCAAATCTGGATCTTGACTGACTCGCCTCGTATGGAGACCTCCACCGTGATCGGTTGGCCATGCTCATCCTTCATGAGAGTGATGGGCATGCTGGAAATATCGTTTTCAGGATAAGCTTCCTGCTGCCAGCCGTCGGCATTCAAGTATTGTTGGAAGAAACCCTCGTGGTAAAAAAGACCGACGCCCACTATGGGAAAATTCAGATCGCTGGCAGATTTAAGGTGATCACCGGCAAGGACACCCAAGCCCCCGGAGTAGATGCGTAAGCACGCGGCCAGACCGAATTCTGCCGAAAAATAGGCAACCTTAAATCCATCTGTGCCGTGAGCTTCGGAGAACGAGGGGGGGGCAGCAGAGAGATAACGTTCCAACTCCTCGTTGCAACGGTCCATCTGGGCCAAAAACCCCGCGTCCTCAGCTAATTCCCCTAACCGGTCCTGGCTAATGGCCCCTAGCATATAAACGGGATTGTGTCTGGAAAAATCCCAGAGATTTCCGTCCATGCGCCTGAAGAGATTGCCGATATCATGATGCCAGGTAAACCACAGATTGTGGGCGAGCTTCACTAGAGGCTGCAACCTATCTGGAAGTTTGGCAAGGACATTGTATCTGTAAATGGCCTTCATAAGCGGTCCTCTTTCTTGATAATGGCAGAAAGCTTGGCCTTCAGTTCAGAGAGGTCATATGACTTGACTACGTAATAGTCAGCGGCCACGGATTTGACGTCTTCTCTATAGGAATCGTAGGCTGTATTGAGAATAATCGGCAAATCCGGGTAGGTATTTCGCAGTTCCTGAAGCAGATCCAGTCCGTCACAATCTTCCATCCGGATATCCAGCACTACTGCAGACGGGCGGGCGGAAGCAATGAGTGCCAATACTTCCTTGCCCTCACCAGTTGTGATGACCTCGTAGCCTTCCTCGCCCAATTCCTCGGCACACAGTGCCCTAATGCTTTTTTCGTCATCAACAATTAGTATCTTGGCCATCCTGTCCCCCTTTCCTAACCCGGATAAACCGGAATTGAGAGATTTGAAATTGAGGAATTCAGGCCCGCCCGGACGCGACAGGAGTCCGAGAATGTCCCCGGAGGAATCCCCCGGTGTGGGCGGAAATCCATTAATTCCTAAATTCCTGCGATGTTTTCAAGCCGTCTAGGCGCAACCCCCAAATCCCTCAAATATTTCTGCCACAAAAAACACGAATTTCCAAGGGGCTAATCCGTTGCCAGAAGCACCCCTTCGATAAAAGGATCCAGGTTGCCATCTAACACATCGTTGACATTTCCCACCTCAAGCCCGATGCGATGATCCTTAACCATCTGGTACGGATGAAGCGTATACGATCTGATCTGGCTGCCCCAGGCAATGTCTCCCTTTTTCTGGTAGTCGGCCTGCCTTTCCGCGGCTCTTTTCTCTTCCTCGCGTTCGTACAACCGGGATCTTAGAACCTTCATGGCAATTGCTCTGTTTCGGTGCTGGGAAGATTCCTGCTGGCACTGCACCACAATACCCGTTGGCAGATGGATCAGGCGAACAGCAGAACTGGTCTTGTTAACATGCTGGCCGCCAGCCCCGCTGGCGCGGAATGTCTCAACGCGCAGATCATTTTCATCTATCTCAATGACTACTTCTTCATTGATCTCCGGATAGACCGAGACTGAAGCAAATGACGTATGTCTTTTTCTGTTGGTATCAAAGGGAGAGAGGCGCACCAGTCGATGAATTCCAACCTCGCCTTTGAGATACCCGTAGGCATAGAGGCCGTTGGCAATAAACGTCACGCTCTTGATTCCAGCCTCTTCCCCGGGCTGAAAATCCACGATTGTCGCACCGTATTTCTTCCGTTCGGCCCACCGAACATACATGCGAAAAAGCATCTCAGCCCAGTCCTGGGCATCGGTTCCTCCTGCACCCGCGTTGATGGAAACAATGGCATTGTTCTCATCATCCTTGCCGTGGAGCATCCGGGCAAGCGCCATCTGGTCAACAGACTCTCTCACAGCCTCAACCGTTGCCGACACTTCCCCAATAGCTGTTTTGTCATCCTCTTCTAATGCCAGGACCAGAAGAATTGCAGCATCTTCAAGTTCATGACCCAGCTTTTGCCAGCCAGTAACGGCTTCAGACAAAGCTGTTCTCTCCTTCAGAATCTCCTTTGTTTTTTCTGGCGCATCCCAAAACCCGTTTTTGGATATGACAGCTTCAATCTCACCAAGTCGTTCTTGTTTCTTATCTATGTCAAAGATAACCCCTAAGCTGCTCTAGTCTGTTCTGGAGAGATTCGATTTCGCCCTTTAGTTCTAGTGACATGATAATACCTCCTCTGATAAAATCGTTTCGCGATTTTATGAAATGCGGTTTTGCGGCTTCTGAATGAGAATTCCCATCCAGGCTGCCAGACCGACCAAAACACAGCCTATCGCAAAAAAACTGCCATAACGCACATACACGGTCTTTTCGTCCATCATCGGCAGTAAGCGTGTTCGAGCGGCCTCTTCGAACAACGGCGTTTGATCAAGAACCCTACCTACCGGATCGATGAAGGCGCTGATCCCTGTATTGGCTGCCCTGCCGACAGCTCGACGGGTTTCAACTGCCCGAAACACGATCATGGAAAGGTGCTGGTAAGGAGCGCTTGACGTGCCAAACCAGGCATCGTTTGTGATGTTGATCAGAAGTTGAGCGCCGTTTCGCACCATTGTCCGGGAAAGTTCGGCAAAAATGACCTCAAAGCAGATCAATACGCCCAGTTTTTGACCATTTAAGGAAAGCACCTGACCCTCCTTGCCCGGTTCAAAATTCCCGACAGCTTCCACGATCTTTCCCAGGAACGGGAAAAACCTTTTCAGTGGCACGTATTCCCCATAGGGCACCAGGTGCACCTTGTCATATTTGCCCAAGACGTCGCCAGTCGGACCAAGCAAGTAGGCGCTGTTATGATAGCAAACCCCTTGCCCCTCTGTGCGAAAAGAAGGGCTGCCCAGAACAAAACAGACTTTTGAGGTACGAACCAACTCCACGACCTGATTCGTAAGAGTCTCGTCGTACAAGAAGTAAAATGGAAGAGCAGTTTCCGGCCAAACCACTAAATCTGGATTGCTTTCCAATACTCCAAGAGATAGCCTCTCGTAGCGCTTCAGGGTTTCACCTTGAAACGACTCGACCCATTTCTTAGACTGGTCAATGTTGCCCTGAACCAGGGCCACAGCTCGTTTGGGCGCTGCTCCGGCAAGCCTTTCGACTTCCGGAATACGCCAATGGCCGTAAGAAATGAAACCGGTCATTACGACGCTTACGGCTAACACCGGCTTCCACGAAATGGTTCCTTTGTGACTGATTGCATTGCCTAATTCAAAGAGCGCGGTATTGACGGCCACGATTAGGGCTGACAATCCGTATACACCTAATATATCCGAAATCTGGATGAGTTGCAACCAGTTGTATTGCGAGTACCCCAGGTTTTCCCATGGAAAGCCTGACAGAACGAAGCCCCTGACATATTCAAGCCCTGCCCACAAGAAGGGGGCCGTCCACAGATACTTTGGCGAACGGCCTCTCAGTTGACTGGCAAACAAAGCAAAGACTGCAGGATAGAGACTCAGGTACATGGCAAGTAAGAGCAGTATGCTCCAGCACACCACAACAGGCAACCGGCCATAGGTTTCCATGACCCCTGCAATCCAGTACAGGAGGGTCACATAGTGAGCCAGACCCGTAAAAAATCCCAGCTTGAAGCTCTCGCGGGGAGACTTCGTTTTGATTGCACATAATAGGGGGACAAAGGCGATCCACGCCAGAAATCCCCAATCGATCTTCGGAAACGAGGCAGTGAGAAGCAGCCCTGAAGTTGCTGCCAGCATGGCATCGAACACAGAGACGCCAAAAATTCGTTTTCTTCTGAGCAAAGTTGTCATATTCGTAGGCGTTCACAGGTTCAGGGTTCACCGTTCAGGGTTACCTTTCTTTCGTTAGCCTTGCTCCTGGGACAGCTCAGATTTCGGTGAACCCATGAACCATTGAACCCGTGAACGGTTACTCATGTTCTGAATAGATACCTAACATAAATTTCGTTGATAACGGATCCAAAAGCATCTAGCATTTCACCATGGATATGGAAAGGACAGATTTGCCGAAGATACTTGTAATCCATCAAGGGGCGCTTGGAGACGTGGTCCTGAGCTTTCCTGCCCTTTCAGCCTTGAGACAAGAAAGGGGGGCGGCTTTGGCCCTTCTGTGCAACAATCAGATTGGCAAAATTGCCAAAAAGCTAAGAGTCGTGGACGCCCATTTCCCACTTGAAAGCGCCCGTTTCTGTCGGTTGTTTTCGTACGACTTGGGTCGTGAAATCAAAGATTTCATCAATCAATATGATACTGTTTTCTACATTGGTTTCTCAAAGGATCTGGAAAGTCACATCAAGCAGAATCATAGCGGGCAAACCTTTAGGGTGCCCCCTCGCCCCCCGGCAGGACACGAGACACATGTGGCCGCCCACATGATGACCCAAATGCAGGCCAGAGGGCTGTCGAAAAGCACTACAGATTTGGGACTATCCTCTTTGAACACGTCCTCAATGTTTTTCCAGAAGAAAAATCTGCCTCTGGAGCAAAAGAATCTGGTGATCATACATCCCGGCGCAGGGAGTCAAAGAAAACGCTGGCCTCTGGAGAACTTCATTGAATTTGCCTATGCTATGAGAGAGATGGATTTTGCAAAAGTGGTTTTTCTTATAGGTCCGTCAGAATTTGACCTTTTCTATGTTATTAAAAGCCGGGCACAAGGGCAATTTGAGGTACGTGGAGTCGAAGATCTCTCTACGGTGCTCTCTCTCACCAAGGCATGCAAGTGTTTCATCGGCAATGATTCAGGCCTGGCCCACCTTGCCGCTTTTGTGGGTGTTCCCACGGTGGCCCTTTTCGGTCCTTCCAACCCCAAGCGATGGGCGCCAGTGGGTCACGCCACAAAGGTTCTCAGGGGTGAAACAGCCTGTTCTCCCTGTTTTGAGGTAGCAAAGACAAACTGCGAAACCCCCCAATGTCTGGAGGGGGTGTCAGTGGAAATGGTAGTCGATGCTGTCAGAGAATTCGGGCTCATTTGAGAAGTTGCCTTGCAACATATTGTTATTTCTTACAATCCTGGTTGGAGGTTAGAGGTTGGAGGCAAGAAATCCGTGACCGCAGTTCCTTTTGCTCTAACCTCAAGCAAAGCGGTCATCAAACCTCCAACACCTACACGAATCGGGTCATAGAATCCCATGACCGTACTAACCGAGAATCCAGACAAAGATAATCTACTGGACAAATTCCTGGGCTCGGCCTTAGGGACCTTTGTTGGGGACGCCCTGGGCGAGCCTGTCGAGGGGTGGCCGCGCAGTGCGATCTATGGTCAATTTGGCCTCCTTGACAGCATGATCGGGGGAGAAGGACGCTACACGGATGATACCCAGATGATGATTGGGATACTGGAAACACTGGCAGAGAAAAGGGGCTTCGATCCCGCGATATGTGCCAGGAGATTTCGAGAAAACTTCGATCCCTGGCGTGGCTATGGCCGACGCATTTTCGGCGTGATGGAAAGAATCAGGCAGGGGATGCCCTGGGACCAGGTGGGCACAGACAGTTTCGGCAATGGCGCTGCCATGAGAATCGCCCCCATTGGTTGTCTTTACTACAGTGACTTGGAGGCCCTTAGAGAAAACGCCATCCTCAGCGCCCGCATCACCCACAAGCACCCGGAGGGACTGGCCGGCGCTGTGGCACAGGCCACGGCCGTGGGGCTTGCCCTTCAATGCGGCCTCTCAAATGAGCCTTTAGAGCCGCAAGACTTCTTGGATAGAATTTCGGCCCAAGTGATTGATATGGACAAGGGGTTTGCTGAATCCGTCGATCGAATCAAATCGATCGCAAAAGGTCCTATGCTTGAGGTGATTGAGGCCATTTCGGGTCAATATCGACTGGATCTTAGGGCTATTGAGTCCGTACCCGCAGCTATCGGGGCCTTTGCTTTGACCGATACCTTTCGGGAAGCGGTCGTCCTTGCCGTAAACCTGGGCAGGGATACGGACACCCTTGGCGCCATGGCAGGCGCTATTGCCGGCGCCTTTTACGGGTACGGCCGGATTCCGGAAGAATGGCTAAACTCCCTTGAAAACGGAACCAAAGGGCGGGATTATGTGATGAAGTGCGTAAGGCAGATGATCTTATAACATTTGTCAGGTTACATTTCCAACCGCCTGAATTCGCAACAACTACAATTATCCGTTGATTTCTTTTTGGTTTCCCTGATAATGAAGTGATTGTAGACTCCGAAAACATCATCTTAGTTCCTTGATTCTGAAATTCGTGCTTGTTGGGGCAGAATGTTCTTGTCGACCTAATCAATTTACAGAAAAGTCAAAATGTTAAACTCGAAATCCGAAGCACGTGCTTCGTGCTTCGGATTTCCGGTTTATCCGGGTTAGGATGAAGGCCTGTTGAACAATATGAAGCCCAAAATTGTGATCAAGAAAGAAGTTCTGTGCGCAGTTATCGCAAACTTAGTCTATGTCATAGCCGTTTTCTGCTCCGGGGCTTCAGCGAGTAACAACGGGGACCCAAGGCCCGCGGGCAAATCGAAACTGGACGTCCTTTTCGTTGTGGATAACTCGGGAAGCATGAAAAAAAACGATCCCGAGTTTATTATCAGAGAAGTTGTAACGAACTTCTTGAATGGTCTTACGGGTGAATCACGGATTGGAATGGTCATTTTTGACCAAGACGCCAGGCTTGTCGTTCCGCTTACCGATAGAGCGGCTTCTCAAGCCAGTGGATTATTTGTCAAAGGCCTCGATAAGGTGAATTATGCCGGGCAGTTCACGAACAGCCCGGCAGGCATAGAAAGGGCCATCTATGAACTCAAGGTGAACGGCAGAAACGAAGCCAAAAAAGTGATCATTTTCCTGACTGACGGCATAGTAGATACTGGAGACAAGCGCCAGGATATTGAAAGGGAAAAATGGCTGCGTGAGGATTTGGCAAGAGAGAGCAAAAAAGCAGGCATACGGATTTGTGGAATCGCATTCACGGAAAAGGCTGATGTCCATCTCATTCAGACATTGGCGCTTGAGACGGATGGAGAGTATTTCAGAGCGTACAGAGCTGCCGAGATCCCTGGTATCTTCACAAAAATTGATGAGATCATCAACAAACCATCAGTAAAAACGGTGCCCTTGACGTCACCTTCAACCGAAACGCCTACGCCTGCATCGCCGGATATTACGCCAATTCCGCCGCCTGCCGCGGAATACCGGCCGGCTCCGTGGAAAAGCTATTTGTCACTACTTACCGTCATTGTTGCTTGCGTTTTGTTGGGAATAATGATCCTTCTCAAATTCTTCAAAAAGACCAGAATGCCGCTGGAACCCAGGGCAGATGATCGTAGGCGAAGCCGGCCTTTCCCGCCAAGTCAACCGATGCCAGAGGCCAAGTTGATCGATCTAAAGGAAGTCAGCTCTAAGGGATCTCTGCCTTTTGTCCTGAACAAAGACAGGATAAGCATTGGACGCGATTTAGGCAACGATATTGTCGTTGCGCAAGAAACAGTCTCAAGCTTTCATGCAACAATCGAATATGGTGACGGCTATTTCTATTTGGAAGATCACAGGAGCACGAATGGAACTTTCTTAAATAACAAAAGAATCGATCAGAACAAACCTGTCAAGTTGAAAAGCGGTGATAGAGTATGTTTTGCTGCATATGAATTCAAATTCTTGATGGTAGATCATGATCCGGTTGGCGAAACAGTAATGCTCGGAAGCTCCTCTTTGCCGATTAGAACAGACCACATCCTCGAAACGCAGTCCACCAGGGAGGAAGTTAATGATTCAATTATTTTCAAGGACTGCCTCGGTAAACATCTTGATCGGATCCGTGCCCTCGGCAGTACGTATGAGTCTTTTGTTAATCAATACATTCACCATGACATAATCGATATTCTGGCTGGCATGGCAAAGGAAGCAATGAGTCTTACGCAAGCCGACCTTGATGAACATCGCGCCACCTTGGCAAAGCCACCAGTTCTTTATCAGCTTTGCACTCTGCCCGTGGAAATAGAACATGCAAGAACCTGGTTTTCTCAAAAGCACGGGGGTTACGTAAAATTCATAAATAATTCATTTAGCTCTAAACATTTCACAACGCCCGGATGCACTGTTTTATGCCTTATCACATACGGGCGGACAACAGATGCCTGGATCAGCATCACTATCGTTCCTGCAGTGGATGACCCCGATCCAGTTGAGATTATGTCGGTCGAGTTCCTGTCCGAAGAAGAGAAGCGCACACTATCACTGGATTTTGGCGAGTTGGGCCGCATAATATAGCTGGTGATCATCAGAGAACTCCCTGAATCGTCTCCCCTTCGAGTTTTCTAGTGGAACTCCCTGTAATTTCGTGTCGTTGCCTGAATTCATATCGAGAGTCAGAAAATTTTCATTGAAACAATTTCTGCCGGTGATACAAGGACACCACCATGATTGCGATTATCGATTATGAGGCAGGCAACCTGAAGAGCGTGGAACGTGCCGTGAAGCGCTTGGGCTTTGCCTGTCGCGTGACGCAACGTCGGGAAGAGATCCTGGAGAGCGAAAGGGTTATTTTCCCGGGTGTGGGGGCGGCAGGAAAGGCCATGGCTGATCTGACACATCTCGGTTTGGATAAAGTGTTGAAAGAGGAGTTCCAGGCCAATAAACCGTTCCTGGGGATTTGCCTGGGGGCCCAAGTTATTCTGGAAAAGAGCCAAGAAAACAAGGCCCGGTGTTTGGGCCTTATCAGGGGAGAGGTCGTGCAATTTTCTCAGCCCCTTTTATCTGAAAAAAAAGAGCGCCTTAAAATACCACATATGGGGTGGAACGGTGTCCTTTTACTGAAGAAACATCCTGTCATGGAAGGAATTACAGCGGCTGATGAATTCTACTTTGTGCACGCCTACTATCCCACGCCTGCATCTGATAACCATGTGATCGGGACTACAGACTACGGCATAAAGTTCCCATCTGTTATCGGTTATAAGAACCTGATTGCCATGCAGTTCCATCCGGAAAAAAGCGGCACTGCCGGATTGAGGATCCTGGAGAACTTTTGCAACTGGGATGGTGGCTATGCTCAGTAAAAGGATAATACCCTGTCTTGACGTGAGGGATGGGAAGACCACCAAGGGCATAAAGTTCAAGGAAAACCTGGATATTGGCGATCCTGTGGAGATGGCCAGGTACTACTATGAGCAGGGAGCTGATGAGATAGTTTTTTACGACATCACGGCTTCAAGCGATAGGCGCGACATTATGATAGAGGTGGTGCGCCGCGTGGCTGAAGAGATCTTTATCCCCTTCTCTGTGGGTGGAGGCATCAGGACCATTGAGGATATGCGTAATGTGCTTCTGGCCGGGGCAGAAAAGGTTAGTGTGAACACGGCTGCGGTCAAGAATCCTGAGATCATCTTAGAGGGGGCCAAGGCTTTCGGGAGCCAGTGTATCGTCCTCGGGATGGACGTCAAAAAGGTGGAACCATCTGAGAAGATACCGTCAGGCTATGAGATAGTCATCCACGGCGGCAGAACTCACATGGGCATTGACGCCCTGGCCTGGGCCAGGGAGGGAGAAAAGCTGGGGGCAGGAGAAATATGCCTGAATTCAATTGATGCAGATGGCTCTCAGCAAGGCTATGAAATGATCTTGACCCCCCTTATATCCGAAAACGTGAGCATTCCGGTGATTGCATCGGGTGGCGCAGGCAACATCAATCATATGTATGATGTCCTCACTAACGGCAAGGCCGATGCCGCCCTTGTGGCCTCTATCGTTCACTATGGGACATACACGATCAGGCAGATCAAGGACGACCTTAACGCGCGGGGCGTCAAGGTCCGTATGCGCTGGTAGAATGAAGGCATTATTGGCCCTGGAAGATGGAACAGTGTTTTGCGGCAACGCCTTTGCCGGCGAGGGAGAGGCATGGGGCGAGGTTGTCTTTAACACGAGCATGACAGGCTACCAGGAGGTCCTCACAGACCCTTCATACAACGGACAGATCGTCACAATGACCTATCCCCTCATCGGCAACTATGGGATCAATTCCGAAGATATTGAATCAGAAAAGGTGCGGGTTGAGGGGCTTGTTGTTCGAGAGTATGAACCCGTGCCAAGCAATTGGCGATCTGAACAGACCCTGGCCGACTACTTGAACAAAGAAGGGATAATCGGCATTGAAGGGATCGATACCCGTGCTCTGACGCGCCATATCAGACTGTCAGGGGCGATGAAGGGAGTCATTTCAACAAAAGATCTCAACCCTGATTCCCTGGTGGAAAAAGCCAGGGCCTCTCGTGGATTAGTCGGTCTGGATCTGGTCAAGGAGGTCACTTGTGACAAGCCCTACGCGTGGCCGCAGGACAAAGAGGCACGCTTTAAGGTGGTCACACTCGATTGCGGCATGAAGTTCAACATAGCCCAAAGCCTGGCAGAAAAGGGCTGTCAGGTAATGGTTGTGCCTGCTCACATTAGTGCGGAGGAAATCAGGGCCATGAACCCTGATGGCATCCTTATCTCCAATGGCCCCGGAGACCCTGAACCCATCACCTATTCGGTCGATACAATCAGAAGCCTGATACCGGACTATCCCATCTTTGGCATCTGCCTGGGCCACCAACTCCTGGGACTCGCCTTTGGCGGCAAGACCTACAAGCTGAAATTCGGTCACCGCGGGGCGAACCATCCGGTAATAAATCTTTTGACGGGCAAAGTGGAAATCACCGCTCAGAACCACGGTTTTTGTGTAGATATTGAATCGATCAAAGATCCGGAAATTGAGATCACCCACATCAATCTGAACGATCAAACACTCGAGGGTATGAGGCATCGGACCCTGCCCATCTTCTCTGTGCAGTACCATCCTGAGGCTTCTCCCGGCCCTCATGATGCAAGCTACTTGTTTGATGATTTCATTGACCTGATGCAAAGGAAAGGGAAGGCGCACACGTGATACTAATCATTGACTTTGGTTCCCAGTATAACCAGCTCATTGCCAGGCGGGTCCGTGAGCACCATGTCTACTGCCAGATTGAATCTCCCCGGATCGGCCTTGCCGGGATTGAAGCACTCTCCCCCGAAGGAATTATCCTTTCCGGAGGACCTGCAAGTATCTATAAAAAAAACAGTCCCAGGGTCGATCCCGGCATTTTTGACCTGGGTATCCCGATCCTCGGCATCTGTTACGGGATGCAGTATATGGTCGATGCCCTGGGAGGCGAAGTCAAGCAGGCTGAAAAAAGAGAATATGGCCTTGTCGAACTCCACATAAAAAAAGCCACGGGCGTTTTCTGTGAAATCGAAAAAAAGACCGAATGCTGGATGAGCCATGGAGACACCATTGCAAAGGTGCCGAGGGGTTTTAAAATCACGGCGTCAACGTCCAATACCAGAGTGGCGGCCGCGGAAAATGTTGCAAAGAACTTTCACGGACTTCAGTTTCACCCCGAAGTTGTCCATACACCAAAGGGGAAAAGGATGCTCAGGAATTTCCTTTTTGGAATCTGTGGCTGCAGCAAGACCTGGACAATGAAAGCTTTCATCAAGGAGTCTGTCCGGGATCTAAGGTCACACGTTGGAGACAAGAGGGTAATCCTGGGACTAAGCGGCGGGGTGGATTCCTCTGTCACAGCTATCCTCCTCCACGAGGCTATCGGCAAGCAGCTAACGTGCATCTTTGTGGATAACGGCCTTTTAAGAGAGGGCGAGGCAGAACAAATCAAGGGACTTTTCAGAAAACACTTCAAGGTGAATCTGAAATTTGTCAGCGCCAGAAGGCAGTTTCTAAAGGAGTTGAAAGGCGTTTCAGACCCTGAAAAAAAACGAAAGATTATTGGTCGTATTTTTATAGAGGCCTTTGAGAAGGAGGCTGACAAGCTCCCAGGAGTGGAATTTCTCGCCCAAGGAACCCTTTATCCTGACCTCATCGAATCCAGGTCGGCCTTTGGAGGTCCGAGTGCGGTGATCAAATCACACCATAACGTAGGGGGGCTCCCAAGAAAAATGAAGCTCAAACTGATTGAACCCTTGAAGCACCTTTTCAAGGATGAAGTGCGAGTGCTCGGGAAAGAGCTGGGGCTCCCTGAAAATCTCGTTTGGAGACAACCGTTCCCGGGACCGGGTCTGGCTATTCGAATTATCAGTGACGTTACCCAGGCAAGACTTTCCATCTTGCGGAAGGTGGATGTAATACTCCTTGAGGAGATCAGAACAATGGGCCTCTACAAAAAGCTGTGGCAGTCCTTTGCAGTGCTTCTTCCCCTAAAAAGCGTGGGCATCATGGGAGATCAAAGGACTTATGAACACATCGTTGCCATTCGGGCCGTTACCAGCACCGACGCCATGACCGCTGACTGGGCTAAGCTTCCTCATTCTTTGCTCGGCAGGATCTCCAATCGCATCATCAACGAGGTGAGGGGCGTCAATCGCGTGGTCTATGACATTAGCTCCAAACCACCGAGTACGATTGAGTGGGAGTAGCGGGTGCCAAAAAGAACCGACATATCAAAGGTCATGATTATCGGCTCCGGGCCGATCATAATCAGCCAGGCCTGCGAGTTTGACTACTCGGGGACCCAGGCGTGTAAGGCCTTAAAGGAAGAGGGTTATGAGATTGTGCTCATAAACAGCAATCCGGCCACCATCATGACCGATCCCGAAATGGCAGATCACACCTACATCGAACCGATCACGCCGGAGATGGTCGCAATGATCATCGATAAAGAAAGGCCCCAGGCCATTCTCCCGACACTGGGCGGGCAAACAGGTCTGAACACGGCAGTCCAGGTGGCTGATATGGGGGTGCTGGAGAAGTTCAATGTGGAGATGATCGGGGCCTCGGTTGAGGTCATCAAGAAGGCTGAGGACCGGGACCTGTTCCGGGCGGCTATGGAGAACATTGGACTCCGCGTGCCCAAAAGCGCAATCGCCCGCGACATCGAGAGCGCCCTTGAGAGCGCAGAACGTGTCGGTTATCCGATTATCGTTCGGCCGAGCTTCACATTGGGTGGCACCGGCGGCGGTGTGGCTTACAATCCCGAGGACCTTGAAAAGTGGACGGCCTGGGGGCTCGATGCCAGTCTGATTCATCAGATCATGCTTGAAGAATCCGTAATCGGCTGGAAGGAATTCGAACTGGAGGTCATGCGGGACGGAAACGACAACGTGGTGATCATCTGCTCTATTGAAAACCTGGACCCCATGGGCATCCATACTGGAGATAGTGTCACCGTGGCGCCGGCTCAGACTTTGAGTGACAAAGAATATCAGGCAATGCGTGATGCCTCCATCGCGGTGATCCGGGAAATCGGTGTGGAAACAGGAGGGTCCAACATTCAGTTTGCCGTCAATCCGGGAGACGGCGAGATGGTCGTGATTGAGATGAATCCGAGGGTTTCCAGAAGCTCCGCACTTGCCTCCAAGGCCACGGGCTTTCCCATTGCCAAGATGGCTGCCAAGTTGGCCGTGGGCTATTCCCTGGACGAACTCCCAAATGATATCACCGGAGAAACAGTGGCCTCCTTTGAGCCGAGCATTGACTATTGCGTGGTGAAAATCCCGCGGTGGACGTTTGAAAAATTTCCTGAAACCGAAGATTATCTTACGACATCCATGCGATCCGTGGGAGAGACCATGGCCATTGGCCGAACGTTTAAGGAAGCTCTTCAGAAAGGCTTGCGTTCTCTGGAGATAGGACGATTCGGTCTTGGGGCAGACGGCAAAGGGCGAACGGCTCAGGAGGTAAACGTCCCTTCGCTTGAACAAATCAGGCAAAAGCTCATTAACCCTAACTCCGGGCGTCTCTTCTATATCCGATACGGTATCAAGGCCGGAATGGATGTTGAGACTATCCAGGATCTCACCGGCATAGACCCATGGTTCCTGCGCCAGATGGCCCGGGTCATCGACTTTGAGGAAGATATTTTACAGGCCGGCCATCCATTGGATGAAGACGTTTTGAGAAAGGGCAAGGCCCTTGGATTCTCCGATGTGCAGCTCGCCCACCTCGTCAAAGGGGATGAGGATAAGATCCGAGCCTTACGAAACGATCTTGGCGTCCAGCCTGTCTACAAGCTGGTAGACACCTGTGCGGCCGAATTCGAGGCCCGCACGCCATATTATTACTCCACCTACGAACAGGAGAGCGAGGCCCGTGTTTCCAGCAAATGTAAGGTCATGATCCTGGGTGGCGGGCCGAATCGTATCGGACAAGGGATTGAATTCGATTATTGCTGCGTACAGGCCTGCTTTGCCCTGAAGGAAGAGGGCGTTGAGAGCATCATGGTCAACAGTAACCCCGAAACGGTGAGCACCGACTATGACACCTCTGACAAGCTCTACTTTGAACCCCTTACAAAAGAAGACGTCCTGAATATTGTGGAAACCGAAGAGCCTTCGGGGATCATTGTGCAATTCGGCGGTCAAACACCGCTTAATCTCTCGGCTCCCCTTGCCGAAGCCGGCGCGTCTATCCTCGGCACGGCAACCAAAAGCATTGCCCTGGCAGAAGACAGAGAACTTTTCAAAAATGTCCTGAAAAAACTGGGGTTGAGACAGCCCGAGAACGGCACGGCCATGAGTGTGACAGAGGCGGCAAGCGTGGCAGAGACCATCGGATATCCCATCATCGTTCGGCCATCCTATGTTCTTGGTGGACGCGCCATGCAGATTGTTTATGATAGATCCTCTCTGGAGTTTTTTACTCGCAAGGCCCGGCTGGCTTCTCCCGATCACCCGATCCTCATTGACAAATTCCTTGAAGATGCTATCGAAATCGATGTGGACGCCATTTCTGATGGAAAGACCACAGTGATCGGCGGGATCATGGAACACATTGAAGAGGCGGGCGTCCACTCCGGCGACAGCGCCTGTGTGCTTCCGCCTCAAGGCCTGCCGCCTTTTCTTTTGGAAGAGATCAAGGCGCATACCAGCGCTCTGGCAAGGGAACTCGAAGTGGTCGGCTTGCTAAACATCCAGTTTGCCATCAAAGACCAAGAGATTTTTGTGCTGGAAGTCAATCCCAGGGCATCGCGAACCATTCCCTTTGTATGCAAGGCCACAGGTGTGCCGCTCGCCAAACTGGCTACAAAGGTCATGCTGGGACGAACCTTGAAAGATTTGGGGTTTACACGCGAGGTCGAACCCGATCACATTTCGGTCAAGGAGGCCGTGTTCCCCTTTGATCGATTTCCTGGGGTTGACGTGGCGCTCGGTCCTGAAATGAAATCCACGGGTGAGGTCATGGGCATAGATACTGACTTTGGCAGGGCTTTTGCCAAGTCCCAACTGGCTGCCGGGCAGGATTTACCCACTGAAGGGACCGTATTTCTCAGTGTGAGGGATGGAGACAAGGACGCGGTCCATCCCGTTGCGCATCAACTGCATGAAATGGGGTTTGGTTTCATTGCGACCCGGGGCACCTGTCGTCTGTTGAAAGATGCCGGCATTCCAAGCAGGCAGGTCAAAAAGATCGCCGAGGGACGTCCCAATGTGCTTGATCATATAAAGAACAGCGACATCCAGTTGGTCATTAACACACCTTCAGGCAAAAAGAGTGCGGGAGGTTCCCGCTTGATTCGGCGGACAGTCCTGAGGTACGGCATCCCCTATGCCACCACGCTTGCCGGCGCCTGCGCCATGGCAATGGGCATTGAAGCAATGAAGAAGAAAGGCCTTACGGTGCGATCCCTGCAGGGGTTTCATGGTGGAACGAATGCGGAATGCGGATTTGTAGAAGAAGGTGAAACGAATAGCCGGCAGCGAGTAACGAGTAGGCAGTAGGCAGTAGGCAGTGATTTTGAATTTCGGAATGTGGCTGGTTTTATTTCCTTGACTTTAGGCACTCGATTATTGACCAATGACTAATGAAAGAGTCAATATTCAATCATCAATGACCATCGACCATCGACCAAAAGAAGCATGCGGTGTCTTTGGCGTGTTCGGACACGATGATGCCGCAAAGTTGACCTATTTTGGACTCTATGCCCTCCAGCACCGTGGACAGGAAAGCGCCGGTATTGTGACCTCAACCGGCAAATCGATCCACGAACACAAGGGGATGGGCCTCGTGCCTGAAGTTTTCAATGAACCAGTTTTAGACGGACTCCACGGCCACATAGGCATTGGGCATGTTAGATACTCAACGACCGGTTCTTCCGTTCTCAAAAATGCCCAGCCCTTCGTGGTTTCGCATGCCGGCAAAACCCTTGCCATTGCCCACAACGGGAACCTAACCAATGCCAAAAGGCTGAGGGGAAGTCTTGAAAACAGCGGTTCTATCTTTCAGGCCACTATGGACAGCGAAATCATCATTCACCTGCTGGCGCGGCATATGCAAGGAGGTATGAAAGAAGCCATCGTAAAGGCAGTGTCTGAGATTAGAGGGGCGTATTGTTGTGTCTTGATGACCGAAAACAGCCTCATTGCTTTCAGAGACCCCAACGGGTTCCGGCCGCTCTGTCTCGGAATGCTCGACGGGGGCTACATTGTCACGTCTGAGACGTGCGCCCTGGATCTGATAGATGCTCAGTATATCAGGGATATTGATCCAGGCGAGATACTCTTTATAGGAAAAGATGGCCTTGAATCGATCAAGCCTTTTGCTCAAAGCAAACCGACTTTCTGCATCTTTGAGTACATCTATTTTGCCAGACCGGACAGCAATATTTTCGGGCAGAACGTGTATGCAGTGAGAAAGCGCCTTGGCAGAAACGTGGCCCGAGAGTATCCCCTTGAGGCCGACTTTGCCATGCCCTTTCCCGACTCCGGTAACTATGCGGCCATTGGCTTCTGTCATGAGTCCGGGATCCCGATGGAGATGGGGGTCATTCGGAACCATTACGTGGGAAGGACTTTTATTGAGCCTGCACAATCCATGCGGGACTTTGGGGTCAAAGTCAAACTCAACCCGGTACGAGATATCCTGAACCAGAAGCGTGTCATCATTGTCGAAGACTCTATCATTCGGGGCACCACGAGCAAGATGCGCATCAAGGCCCTGCGGGCGGCAGGGGCCAAGGAGGTGCATATGGTAGTGAGTTGTCCACCTCACCGTCACCCCTGCTACTACGGAATCGACTTTCCAACCAAGGCGGAACTGATCGCCTGCCAGCACTCTGTGGACGAGGTGAAAACCTTTATCGGGCTGGATAGCCTGTGCTATCTGAGCCTGCCGGGTATGCTTGAGGCTACCGGACTTGAAGAGAACAGCTTTTGTTTGGCCTGTTTTGATGGTAAGTATCCCATCGAGCCGGAAGACAACGTTTCAAAATTGTGCCTCGAATACTGACAGTATAGCCGATAAAATTGCTCTGCGATTTTATCTAAAGAGAGGTAAGCATGGAATCTACTTTCAATTTTCAGGGCGCCAAGAAGATCGTTTTCGGACAGGGGGCCCTAAGAAAACTGGCGGACGAGGTGAGGGGCCTAGCCGGGAAGAAGGTTCTCCTTGTGCTGGACCAAGGTCTTGAGCAGGCAGGCGTGGCCCAGCAGGTTGTGGACAGTCTGGAATGGGGCCATATTTCCTATGTCCGATACGACAAGATTACGCCGGAACCCGAGCCGGTTCTGGCCGACGAAGCAGCAGAGCTGGCCAGGCAACAAGGCTGTGACCTTGTCATCGGCGTTGGCGGAGGCAGCAGCCTGGATGTTGCCAAGGCAACAGCCGTGTTGGCCCAAAACAGTGGAAAGGCTGAGGACTATATCGGCCTTGAAACAGTGCCACAACCAGGCCTGCCTACCATTATGGTGCCCACTACTGCCGGCACCGGGAGCGAGGTGACCTTTACGGCCGTTTTTACCATGCGCGACAAAAAAAAGAAGGGGGGCATTAACAGTCATTTCATGTATCCCGACCTGGCGCTCCTGGACCCGGAGCTAACCGTGACTTTGCCACCCCTTCCCACTGCCACTACGGGAACAGATGCCCTCACGCACGCCATTGAGGCCTTTACCTCACTTCAGTCCAACCCGATGAGTGACATGGTTGCCCGTGAAGCCATAGGTCGTATCGGGGCAAATCTGAGACAAGCCGTGGAGAGTGGAGACGATCTCAAGGCCCGGAATGATATGTTGCTGGCGAGTCTCTTGGGGGGCCTCGCGCTGGCAAGCGCAGGCGTGGGGGCCTGCCATGCCCTGGCATATCCCCTTGGCGCCTTTTTTGATATTCCCCATGGTCTGGCCAATGCCGTTCTTTTGCCGTATATTATGGAATACAATCTGGAGAGCGCCGAGGCAAAATACGCGCAAGTTGCATCGCTCATGGAAGCCGGAGAGACCGGACAGTCCCAGAGGTCCTATGCAGAGCAAAGCATTGCGGTTGTGAGACGGCTTACTCTGGCTATTGGCATCCCCCAGGGGCTAAGAGACCTCGACATCCCGGAGTCGGCCATAGAGGACATGGCTGAGATGGCCATGACCGTCACCCGGCCCATTGCAAACAACCCTAGAAAAATGACAAAAGACGCAGCTATCGGGATATACGAAGAGGCTTATTAGACCGGTTTATCCGGGTTAGGAGGAAACATATGCCAGGCTTTGAAATCTTCGGCGAAGAGGAAAAGCGGGAGATCCTTGATGTGCTCGAAACAGGAGTCCTCTTTAGGTACGAGTTTGCCGAGCAGCGAAAGGGGGTTTACAAGGTCGCTGAGTTTGAAAAACGTTTTGCAAAATACTGCGGGGCTGCTTATGCACAGGCCGTATCATCGGGCACGGCCGCGCTTCGTGTGGCCATGGCAGCCATGGGTATCAGTCCTGGTGATGAGGTCATCACCCCGGGATTCACCTTTGTGGCCACGTGGGAGGCAATCCTCGAAAGCGGGGCGATTCCGGTCTTTACAGATGTGGATGAAACCCTCACCATGGATCCTGAGGACCTTGAGCAAAAGATAACGCCTCGTACCAGGGCAATTATACCGGTTCATATGCTGGGTGCGCCGGCCCCAATAGATGAGATTGTTGCCATCGCGGACAGGCACGGCATCCCCGTCATAGAGGATACGGCCCAGGCTTGCGGTGGGACTTTTAATGGTCGCCGCCTGGGGACCTTTGGCGCCATGGGCATTTTCTCATTTGATCCGGTAAAGACCATCACCACCGGTGAAGGCGGCATGGTTGTGACTAATGATGAGGCCCTTTATCTCAACTGTTCGGAATATCATGACCACGGCCACGACCATAACCCGGTACTGGAACGGGGACTGGAAGGCCGTCGCTTCATAGGGTTCAACTACAGGATGGGCGAGCTTCAAGGGGCAATCGGGCTGGCACAATTGGCCAAGTTGGATGCGATTATTGCTGAACAGAAAAAACACAAGGCAACAATCAAGGCTGCCCTTGAACAGGTGGAAGGCGTAAGCTTTCGAAAAATCCCTGATCCAGAAGGAGACACAGCCACGTTCCTGGCCTTCTTTCTCCGGGACGGAGAGACCACAAGAAAATTCAACGGGGTCTTGTCTGATGAAAAAGCAGGCGCCATCTACTTCAAGAATAACACCTGGCACTTCTATCCGAAATGGGAGCACCTCCACGGGGGGTTGACACTGTGTAAGACGGGATGGCCGTTCAAAAGAAATATGCAGGGAGAGGTCTTGAGCTTTTCGCCGAGCAGTCTCCCCAAGTCGGAAGATGTCTTTGAAAGGCTCCTTGTCTACCCGATTCCCATCAAAATGAGCGACGACCGTCTCAAGACCATTGTTGCGGGCATCGAAAAGGCGGCCGGATCCCAAGTTAGAGGTTAGAGGTTGGCAGCAAAAAACCGGGAATCGATTTGGTGATGAAAATAGTTGCGATTATTCCTTGCAGGTACGGCTCAAAGAGGTTTGAAGGCAAACCGCTGACACCGATTCTCGGCAAACCTATGCTACAGTGGGTGTATGAAAGGGCCAGAGATGCTGAACTTTTGGCCGATGTCGCAATTGCCACAGATGACGAGCGAATTTTCACGGCTGTGGAGGATTTTGGTGGCCTCGCGCTGATGACGGCTCCGGCTCATAGATCCGGGTCGGACAGGGTAGCAGAGGCGGCGCAGGCCCTTGGATTAGAAGATGACGATATTGTCATAAACATCCAGGGCGATCAACCTGCTTTTGATCCAAGGTCTCTTTCCGAGTTGGTTTTGCCACTCGTAAACGATCCCGAACTTGTCATGACCACCCTGATTTACAAAATAGTCGATCAGGCCGAACTCGAAGACCCCAATCACGTAAAATGCGTGTTTGACAAAGACAATTTTGCTCTTTATTTTTCCCGGTCACTGATCCCTTTCGCTGCCAAGGGTGCAGTAACATTCGATGTCTTCAAGCATCTCGGGATATATGCCTTTCGAAAAAGCTTTCTGGTTTGCTTTGCCTCCCTGCCCCAAGGCAGGCTGGAGGCCATTGAGAGGCTTGAACAAATTCGGGCCATGGAACACGGCTACCGGATAAAGGTAGTTGAGACCTGTTACGATTCTCTGGAGGTTGATACACCTAATGACGTCGCAAAGATCGAGGCGGTGCTGAGCAAAAAAACCGTTTAAACGTTCACGGGTTCAGCGGTTCAGGGTTAACCGAAAATCTGAGCCGACTTCGCCATAGTAGCCGTAGGCTACGAGCTCTCCGCCGAAGGCTTCGGCCCGCAGGCGGACGGCTGAAACGGTGAACCCTGAACCTGTAAACGCCTAGGAAATCGTTTCGTTCGTGAGTTAAGGAAAATATTATGATTTTCAAAAAAATCAAGGCCTTTCTGAGAAAAATTCGCATGCCGGGCCTCTACGTTGGGAGGTCTTTGAAGACGGTCCCAGAAGGTTCGCTCGTGCTGTTTCCTTATGATCCTGCGGTTCTTAGCTGCGGGATCACGGGTGTTCTGGCCTTTAAGAAACCTTCTGTCGAGACAAATAATTTCACGATTCGAGACCTTGAGCGCAAGTTTGAAACCCTCTTTGAACACTCCGGAAGAAGGCTCGAAAACAAGGACTTGCAATACAGGGGCAATTATCTTGGCGGCAGAATTCTCTTGGGAGAGATAAAACGCCTCTGTGACAAGTTCAAAGGCAACGATGTCTTTTTTGAAGCCTTTTCTGACAGGAGCTGCCAGGAGAAACTCTCAGATCTGAGTACGAAGCTCGAAGGCATGATCGATGCCGAAGACAGCGCCCTGATGGACAAAAAGGGGCGCGTGGAGGCAAAGGAATACAAGGACATCACTCTTCGCCTAACTGAGTTGAAGGACATCTTCTGGTCCCTGAAACACGATGTTGTCGAGAACATTGAAAAGATAACTGCCCTCGCCAACCTTGATGAATACGACAATAACCCGCTAGCCGTTGGCCTGTTAAAGGAGATCAACCTTATTTTCAACAATCTTGATCGCCTTGAAGTTAGGGGAAGAGATTCTGCCGGGATCTCCCTCCTGTTTTTAATGGATCAAACCGTCTTCTCACAATTCCGACAAGAACTCCAAGAGGAGTCCCTACTGGATGAATTTGAGGCCAGAAAAAAAGGCCTAGTCTTGGCCAATCGTAGCATCAAGGCCAACAGCCGGAGCCCTCACGAGGTATCTCTTGCATTCACGTATAAGACTGCGGCCGAAGTGGGTAGCCTTGGAGACAATGTTCAGTACTTGAGAAATCAGGTCGTTAAGGATGCCATATTTCAGCGTCTCATCAGGTTTGCCTTCGTACATCATAGCTTCGTGGCGCACACCCGCTGGGCGTCTGTGGGTGAGATCAGCGAGGCCAATTGCCATCCTGTTGACAATTACCCAAGTGAGTCTGAAGGGATCATTCACGTTTGTCTTAATGGAGACATTGACAACTACCAGAACCTCAGACAAAATTTCGAAAGAGAAACCGGCAAGTCTATTCCCAGCGAGATTACAACGGACACAAAAATCATCCCGCTCCACATACAGAAGTATCTTCTCAAGAAAAAAACCATGGAAGAGGCCTTCCGTCTTGCCGTAAGCGATTTCGAGGGTTCCCATGCCATTGCAATGCACAGCGATCTTGCACCAGGAAAGATCTTTCTCGCACAAAAGGGAAGCGGTCAGGCCATATTTGTGGGCCTGGCTGAGGATTATTATGTGCCGGCTTCCGAGACATACGGGTTTGTTGAGCAGACTTGCCGCTATTTGAAGATGGACGGTGAGACAGTGGCAGAAGGGATATCCGGCAAAACACAGGGACAAATATTCGTGCTGGATGGTGATTCTGAGGGAGGCCTTGAAGGCGTTAAGGCCATGTATTACGACGGAACTCCCATCGATCTTTCTGAAGATGATATCCGGGAAACCGAGATCACCTCAAGAGACATAGACCGCCAGAACTATCCTCACTATTTCTTGAAAGAGATTTCAGAATCGCCGGGTTCCGTGGAACAGACTATTCAGGGACGATTGGCCATTCTTGAAAAAAACGGCGAAAAGCGCCCCCAGGTCCTCCTGGACTCTTCGGTCATCTCCCCTCGTCTGGAATCTGCCTTGAAGGGAAACAAAATACGTAAGGTCTTTTTCATAGGCCAGGGCACGGCAGGGGTGGCAGCCTCTGGATGCACGGTACTGCTGAGGGATTATTTTAACCACACGGATATCCGTGTGGCTTCCTTCAAGGCCTCTGAATTCAGTGGATTCATGCTCGACGATACTTTGGGGGACACCCTTGTTGTCGCCATCACTCAGTCTGGAACAACTACGGATACGAACCGTGCTATTGACATGGCAAGGGCTCAAGGGGCTTTCACTCTGGCCATTGTCAACAGGCGGGATTCCGACATTACCTTTAAGGTGGATGGCGTGCTCTATACAAGCAGCGGCAGAGATATTGAGATGTCTGTGGCATCTACCAAGGCATACTATTCTCAAATTGTGGCAGGGAGCATCCTTGGCCTGAGGCTCGCCCAGTTGACCGGAAGCAGAACGGACGACTTCATTCTCTCAGAGATAGAACACCTTTGGAAGCTCTCCTCGTCTATGAACAGGGTGCTGGAAAGGCAAGAGGAGATACGTCAGTCAGCAGAAGAATTTGCAGTTACTAAGACAGACTGGGCCATTGTCGGAAGCGGCCCCAACAAGATATCCGCTGATGAGATCAGAATAAAACTCAGCGAGCTTTGCTATAAGAGCATTTCATCAGATGTAGTTGAAGACAAAAAACACATCGACCTTTCTTCCGAACCCTTGATTTTTGTTTGCGCCGCAGGCAACCGGGACGATGTTATCAGTGATGTAGTGAAGGACACGGCCATATTCAAGGCCCACGAGGCCGTGCCGATTGTAGTTGCCACAGAGGGCGAGCATCGTTTTGATCCTTATGCCGCTTCGGTGATCTGGGTTCCTGATGTAAAAGAACGCCTTGCCCCCATACTTAACACCCTGGCAGGCCACTTATGGGGATATTATGCGGCCCTGGCCATCAACGAGGAATCCCGGTACCTCTTCAACTTCCGGGCGGAGATTCAAGAGCACATCGACACCTCCGTGAACAATGGCCTGGACGTTTACGAGATTGTGCTGGATAAGGCGTTCAGAGAAAAGACAGCGGAGTTCTATCGGGCATTCAAGGAGAGGATAAGACAAAACCGGTACGCCACGGCCATGGCAATACATGCTGCATCGGATCTGACGCTTTTGCTAAAGTACTTGGCAGGAAAACTCCCTATCAAGGATTTTGAGTTTGATTTCGGCACCAAGGGGACGGCGCCCAACATGCTAACGACCTTTTTCCGATGCATAGGAAAAATTATCAATGAAATGGCCCGCCCTGTCGACGCCATAAAGCACCAGGCCAAAACGGTCACAGTGGGTACAAGCAGGATCTCAGAAAAGGTGGAAGGCCTTCTATTTGAAGCCATCGAGCACCATGGGTTCACCAAGAGCCAGCTTACCACCCGCAATGTTTTGGTATTAAGGCGTTTGCAGGAAGTCGTTGGCGAGATAAAGGGGACTACCATTTACCGAATAGCCGGCCTAAACATCTTGGGCGAGCCCGTTGAAGACTCGACTATCAATATTCTAAAAAAAGAAGGAACGTCGGCGCTACTCGTCTCACAGGTGGAGGCTGATAACAGGCTGCGCGGTACCAAGCGAATAATAGTAAGAAACGGAAATGTCTATATCGGCAGAGGGAGAAGGGATGACAGGAGTTTCCTTGTAGTTCCGGTGATATCGACCGGCGCAAGAATTGATTACCTCTTGCTATTCGATGTTGGATTCAAGGGCAAAATGGAACTGCAGAAGAAGGTGGATGCCTTAGGCGGCAAGTATAATCACATCCGAAATCTGGTTGAGGAAACAAGTCTTTCCTGGAAGGATGAGTATCTTGATCTGCTTGAGATTGAAGAGCTTTTTGGGATGTCTGCCGAGAAGATTTCCGAGCGTATCGCATCCGGGTTGAACAGTGGAAGTGGCCTATAGGGGTCAGTTACAAGAACGTCACAGGAGGTTTTCTTTCAATATGCCTTTTCCGACCAAATTCATTTTTGTCACAGGAGGAGTTCTCTCGTCATTAGGCAAGGGGCTCGCCTCTGCGGCCATTGGGGCTCTCCTTGAAAGTCGAGGACTAACCATAACGCTCCAAAAGCTTGATCCTTATATTAACGTGGATCCTGGCACTATGAATCCATTCCAGCACGGAGAGGTCTTTGTTACCGATGACGGCGCGGAGACAGACCTTGACCTTGGCCACTACGAACGATTCACACGTGCCAAGCTGGGACGTGACAATAACTTTACAACGGGCAAGATCTACCACTCTGTCATAACCAAGGAACGGCGGGGAGACTATCTGGGCGGCACGGTTCAGGTTATTCCCCACATCACGGATGAAATCAAGAAAAACATCATGTCGGTGGCCAAAGATGTTGATGTGGTCATTGCCGAGATTGGCGGAACCATAGGTGATATTGAAAGCCTTCCTTTTCAAGAAGCCATCAGACAGTTTAAATCAGACGTGGGAAAAGAAAACGTACTTTATGTTCATCTGACCCTGGTTCCCTACATAGCTGCGGCTGGCGAGGTGAAGACCAAACCGACCCAGCACAGCGTCAAAGAGCTTCGCAGCATCGGTATCCAACCTGATATTCTTCTTTGCCGCACAGACCGCTTTTTGTCCAAGGAGATAAAGTCAAAAATAGCCCTGTTCTGCAACGTGGACGTTGATCAAGTCATCACGGCAAAAGACGTTGAAACGATCTATGAGGTGCCCCTGGTTTTCCATCAGCAACACCTGGATGAGAAGATCGTGCAACTCCTTAATATCTGGACCCGTGCCCCCAGGCTGGAGGATTGGGAGCGTCTGGTAGAAAAAGTCAAGCAACCCAAAGACTCAGTGACCATTGCTATTGTAGGCAAGTACATCCACCTTCGGGAGTCTTACAAGAGCCTCAATGAGGCATTGTCCCACGGTGGCATTGCCAATGACTGCAAAGTGGACCTGGATTTTGTGGATTCGGAAACCATTGACGGGGCAAGCTGTCGAGAACGCCTCGGAGCGGCCCATGGCATTCTGGTCCCAGGCGGTTTTGGCACTCGGGGAATTGAAGGTAAAATCAGGGCGATACGGTTTTGCCGAGAAAACAAGATACCATTTTTCGGAATTTGCCTCGGCATGCAAATGGCCGTGGTGGAATATGCCCGCCACGTTGCGAAAATGGAGGAAGCGCACAGCACAGAGTTCGATAAGACTACCTCCTTTCCGGTCATCTATCTGATGACAGAATGGTTTGACTACAGATCGCAGACAGTACAAAGAAGGGACATCACATCCGACAAAGGGGGAACAATGCGTTTGGGGGCCTATCCGTGCATGCTCCAGGAGGACTCGGTGGCCTACAGGGCGTACAAGAAAAAGGAGATCTCAGAAAGACATCGTCACAGATATGAGTTTAATAATGAGTTTAAAGAAAGGTTGCAGCAGACTGGTCTTTTTGCGAGCGGTTCTTCTCCGGATGGCAAGCTGGTTGAAATCGTGGAAATGGCGGACCACCCATGGTTTCTCGGATGTCAATTCCATCCTGAATTCAAGTCCAGACCCATGAACCCCCACCCTCTTTTTGTCTCTTTCATACGAGCAGCCCTCGATCACAAGCACAAACAGCCCTAACCTCTCACAGGACGACTTCGGGGACTTCCATCTCTCCTTTGCGGAAGGCTGCTAGAAAGGCGCTGACCACTTTGGGATCAAACTCTGCCCCAGAACCCTTGACTATAATCTCCCTGGCATCGTAAGTGGACATTGCCTTGCGATATGGACGATCGCTGGTCAGCGAGTCATACACATCAGCCACTGCAATGACCCGGGCCTCTACTGGGATTTTGTCTCCGGAAACATCGTGGTAGCCAGAGCCGTCGAATTTATCGTGGTGGGCCAGGATAATCGGGATGATCCGACACAGCGGGCCCCCTACCGGCTCCAACATATCGACACCTTTTTGCACATGTTTCTTCATCCCTTCGTACTCGTCACGGGTCAAGCGGGCAGCCTTGTAGAGAAGCTGACGACTGATATCCAGCTTGCCAATGTCATGGAGTAGTGAGGCATCACGTATGTCTTGGACCTGTTGCGGAGTGAG
Source organism: Deltaproteobacteria bacterium (assembly GCA_016930875.1). NCBI lineage: Bacteria > Pseudomonadati > Myxococcota > Myxococcia > Deltaproteobacteria bacterium. The sequence goes on from JAFGFW010000002.1 coordinate 29,868, forward strand.
TCTGAGGTAGGATGCAATCTTGGCTGCATAGATAGAAACGCGATAGGAATGGTTTTCCGTGTATTTGTCTTTGGAGACAAACTGGCGCAGGATGAGCAGGAGGCCGTGATAGGTCTCCCGTAGCTCTTTCAGGCGCGCTTCGTGATGTTCGTGGAGGGTTCCCATGGCATAGGCAGTAACCACCAGAATGCCTGCCCAGGCCGTGAGGTCGTACCAACGATCTTCAACGAACTGGGCTGTGGGCATTTCGCTCAACAGGTCTGGGTTGAAATGGGCAAGGAGTCCGACCAGAAAAACACTGGCAAAAGCCGTGAAGGTGGCGTGACGCCGACCGTAAAAATAGGCGGAAAACAGCGTAGGCAGAGTGTAAAAGCCAAGGACCATGCGCTGCGCAGTAACCAGATAATTCATGATCGCGGCAATGGTCAACAAGGATAAGATCAGCCACAATTCCTTGTTCACTTCGGCCACGCTGCCGAGGAATGATGATTTGAGTCTGGTGATCCAGTTCTCCTTGGACTGGAGCGCCGCAGAGGGCTGATCTGGCGGACTGTCAAATAGCCTGTGGCCTTCGCAAGCAGCGCCTTCCTGAGAAGGTATGCTTTTCTTATCAGCAACAGATTCTTCCGGCGCCTCCACCTTTGGGATAAAATCAGCTATGGCCCCGAGATTTTCGAGGTTTGAAACGATCATCCCTGCCGCCTTTGCGGGGACGTTTTTGCTCAAGACAACCGGCGCCTTTTTCACCAGAGCGGCCACTTTCTGCTGGGACACATTTTTGAAAACCTTTGCAAGGAAAGCCCCCACCTCCTCTTCCACGTTGCCGCCGGGCACGGCCTTAAGAACTAAAGTCCCCCTGTCATGTTCGATCATAGAGCGTTCCTCCAAGCTTTTGAGTGGGCAGACCGCTGGAAACCTACCCCACCAATTTCATTATCGCATCATCTTGATTCGGTTGTATCAAACAGAGTGCCAGAATCTTTAAGAACACTAGTGACCTATATCGGCAATTTGAACGATGTTCTTGAGAAATCTCTGTGGTCGATGTCCAAGAAGGCCCTTTGCAGATTGAGATCAGGCCTCAAGTGCGCCACTATTCTGCTTTCCTGCAATGTTTTCCTGGCTCTTCACCAAGAAGTCCCGGACATCTTCAGGGAATGTCTTCAGCTTTTTGTTTAAAGAAGGAAGGAGCCTTCTTTTAACAAATTCGGTAAAGGATTTTTCTGAGAAATTCAACACATCCATATACTCTCCAAGAAAGGCTGTGGGCAGTTCGTCTTCGCTTTTCCCTCGCAAGTATTCATAGCACAGGTGGGCTATGTACAAAACGGTCACATTTTCCCTGTGCTCTTCGGGGACTTTCTCGGGAGGCAACCATTCAGGGTAACACTGATACTCAAGGCTCTGACAGACCACATCAGGAATATTCCATTCTCTTAGAAGTAGCGATCCGATCTTCGCGTGGTCGAGCATGTCAATAAGAATTCCCATTTTGGAATGTCGTTTTTCTAACAGCATAATAACGCTCTTGCCAATGTCATGAAGCAACCCTATGGTGCTTATAGCCACCGCCTTCCTGGCGCTGCTCAGTTGTGATATCTCAAAGCCGATAAAGGATATCATCATGGAGTGAAACAGCAGTTCTTGAAACTTAGGAGTTTTTGGCATGGTACTCCGGATACCAATATCCATGACCAGTTGGTAAACTTGGCTGAAACCGAGAAGCACGACAGCGTGTTGAAAGTCTGAAATCCTACCCCTGAAACCATAATACGCCGAGTTGACTGTTTTCAGAACGACACTTACCAGGGAGGGATCCAATTTGGCCAGTTCGGCCACATGGCGGGTGGAAACGTTTTCGTCAAGCAACACCACAGCAAGCCTGTTCGCATACATCGGTAAGCGGGGGATACGTTTCAGAAATCCTTGGATCATCTCTGAACTGGCATATTTGTCACTCCTGGCCTGAAGAAGATGGGCCACGTGAGAGGTCAAATGTTTGTTCATGTCTGACGACCTCATGTGCCTTATGGTCAGATCATGGATTCGTTGCGCAGACAAGTTGTGCAAATTCTTGTATATGGCCAACTGGATTTGAGGAGACAAGGCATCCAGGTTGCTTTTGTCCAACACAAAAACACTTAATGGCTCTAACGCGACAACTGAAGCCGTTCTGGTTCCATTTATAAAAGAAGTGGCGGCCGGGAGGGAGTCTCCCTGGTGGAGTACGGATATCTGTCTCATATGACCGTTCAGGCTCTTTAGGATCCGCGCAGAGCCCTCAAGAATCAAATACGTTGTCGAATCAGTATCCCCCTCCTTAACGAGGACACCACCAGTGTTGAATTTTTTGACACTGATGATGTTGTAAACGGAAACGAGATCCGTGTCGCTGAGCCCCTTGAAGACAGGGTGGCAGTACTGCTTCCTTTGTTTACCGGAAACGGAGGTCATAGCCCCCTCCTGCTTGGCTGTTGAAGTACCTGCATACATGTTTTTAGTAAACGGGCACTAGCTAGAACCATCCACCTTTTCTTTGTGAATATTTATTTCAAAATCATCCAGGGTTATCTGGTGGCCCTGTTGTGTCCAGCTGTGACACATCATGGCAATTATTGAATCAAGCTGGGAAGCATATCGTCGATGCCAGTCTATTCCCAGTTTTGTGTCAAAGTAATAACCGGTAATGACAAACCTGATTTTGTTATCGATTATCTTTGGCCTCATGGCAATAGTGTAGTCTGGCGCTGAAGGCGCTGCCTGTATGAACTCGTTATTGACATAGACGTAAACCCAGTCTCTAAATCGCACCGAACAGGTTTTGTTGGCCTCGGTTATTGACATATCAGCACAAGCTGACGAGGCTAAGCTCAAGAGCAAGAAGGTCAAGACCAAAATACCAATGACGAACCGCACTCCCCTTCTTTCGTTCCCTTCATTCATTCTGGCGTCCCCTTGTTTTCCTTTCATTAAGCGTTCCTCAAATGTACGCCCTCTCTTCAACAGCGTGAAGGTCCCGCATACGTCTTCTTCTCGGCATTCGCAACACAAAACAACTATGCAATCTTTGTTCCAAAAAAGCAGGAGATTATTAACTGGCCGTCGAGATGACGAAAATTCATCTTTCGACAGGGAAACCGGAGGGGTGATTGAATAGGACAGATGGCCTTGCGGTAATAATGTTGTGAAATTCTTTATTTCATAGAAAGTATCAGGCTAGTTGACAACAGCACGCTGAAGACCAGGGCCAATTTGGCTGTTCCGACAAGGGTTTTGTTTAATTGCGGGCCATCGGGAGCTTTCCAAATCATTCGGGTCAGAGACAGGGCCATTGGCAATGAGACAAGGGGCAAGAACACCCACCCCGCAGCCAAACCGCAAAGCCAGAGTATGAGCGGTATCGCGTACGCACTCACCAACAGGAGTGTATATTCTGTTTTAGTTCCTCGATCACCTATCATCACTGCCAGGGAGCGTTTGCCGGCCTGGCGATCGGTGTGAATATCCCTCAAATTGTTGACAACCAGAATAGCAGTGATCAATAGACCGACATTGACACCCATCAGCAGGACCAGTGGTGTAAGACGAAGTGTCTGAACATAATAAGTGCCGCAGACGGCCACAAGTCCAAAGAAGACAAATACGAATAGGTCGCCGAGACCGTGAGAGGCAAGAGGATATGGCCCTCCGCTGTAGGCGAGGGCCGCAAGAATTGAAGCTGCTCCAATGAATACCACCGGCCATCCTCCAACATCGACCAGATACAGTCCCGGCAATACAACTAAAACAAGCGTGATGCTCATTGCGACTTTCACCTGAGCTGGTGGTATCAAGCCGCTCTGGGTGACCCGCACCGGCCCGAGTCGGCCTGCGGTATCAATTCCTTTTATGCAATCAAAATAATCATTTGCCAGGTTCACCCCGATTTGCAAAAGCAGCGCCACCGCCAATGCGGCAACCGCAGGCAGCAACGCAAAGCTTCTATGTGCAAATGCCATAGTCGAGCCCACAATCACCGGGGCTAGCGCTGCAGGCAGGGTTTTGGGACGAGCAGCCAACATCCAGGCGCTAAAGTGTGATATGTTTCGGGGTTTTTGCGCCCGCGCTTGCACACGGCCGACCTCATCACTCAAGTCATTCACTTGGCAACTACACTGAGCTTGGCAATCTGGATTGGCGGAGTTAGAAGCGAGCCTCCGGCCCATTCGGCTTTATCCCCAATGGCGTTAATGTTCTTCAGGGCTTCATAGGTATTACCTGCCAGCATAACGTCCTTTACACGCCCGACAATTTCCCCATTGTCTATCTTGTAGCCCAATTGGACATTTACGGAGAACTCTCCACTGATTGGATTGCCCTGACCCAAGCCCAACACGTCGTGAACCAGCAAACCTTCCTTGGTGTTTTTTACCATTTCCTCATAAGGCATCTCACCCTCTTTGATAACCAGATTCGTAGGATGACAACCAACCCCGTTCCCGGTGCTCTTTGCGCCGGCCCTGCCTGCGGTGTCGAGATCATAAAGAAAATTCTCAATGACACCGCCCTCAATGAGTGGGGTGACCTGATGGGGTATCCCCTCGCCATCGCGCCTGCCGCTACTGCCTGCATAATCAATGAGCGGGTTGTCGGCTATGAAAAGCCGCTCATCAGCGATTTTTTCTCCCAATTTGCCTGCAAGGGGCGACGAACCTAAGAACACGTTCTTGCCATCGAATCCTAACTGCAAAGCTAAAAGCAGCACCTTCATCCCTTCAGGGGGAAAAATAACCGGCATAACACCTGAGTCAATAGGAACGAGGTTCTCTGCCATCTTGAATAATTTAACAGTCTTCTTGGCTATCGTCACATGGTCCACCTCCCGTTTTTTCCATCCGAAACCATGTCCTGCCCAGAGGATGTCGGTTCCTCTTATCCACTGACCACCAACCCCAGCGCTAAAGCTTGTGGTCTCAGCAGAGAATTCCGTGCCGGCAGAGTTGGCAAATTCACCACCACTTACACTCTTTCCCACCCGGGCATTAAGAAGGATGTCGGTGTTATACTCTTTCACGAGCCCCATCATCTCTTCGCCAATCCCCACCATCTCTTCTTTGGTCACATGTAATACTGCATCGTCGTAGACAGCCACATCGGGCGCTTCCTGTGGGCCCGGAAACTCAAAATGTGCCGGACTGCCAAAGGCTGCAGCTTCCAAAGCCCTCGCAACAACACCGTCCACATCGTCTATGTCAGTGGTCTGGGAGGAGCCGACCTTTCCGTCTAAGATGACTTTCACGCTCATCCCTGTACTCTGCGACGATTTTACCGACTTGAGCTTGTCGTTTTCAAACGATACGTTTGTTGATTCACTCTGTCCCAAGGACGCTTGTGCGCCCTGGGCCTTCTTCATAGCTTTTTCGATCAACCGTTTTAGTATCATTGTTACCTGCCTCCAACGACAACGTTCTGAATGCGAACACAGGGGCCACCAAATCCCACAGGCAAGGGTGCCTGCCCACCTTTTCCACAGCCACCGCCCGCTGGCGGGAATTCCACAGTATCCCCTACCATATCAATATGCATCAACGTTTCAAAAACGTTCCCTGTGAGCACCACATCCCTAACCAGTTCGGCTATCTCACCCTCTCTGATCATATAACCGCAGGCAGCGCTAAAGGTGAACATCTCCATAGAGGTTTGACCGCCCACCATATCTATGGCATATAGTCCCAGGTCCACGTCTTTTATCATATCTTGAAAACCGGCATTCCCTTTGTCAATATAGGTGTTGGTCATGCGCACAATGGGTTGATGTTTGTAGCTGATGGCCCTTGCATTGCCTGTGGGCTCCTCACCCATCTTGGCAGCGGTCTCACGGGAATGGAGTCTTCCTGCCAGAATACCATCTTTGATCAAGTAGTTCTTTCTGGTTTTCACGCCTTCATCATCGTATTTATGAGTACCTCTGAGACCAAGGATTTTCCCGTCGTCAATGATGTTGACCATGTCCGAACCTATGCGCTTCCCCAGCACCATTAGCTCTTTCATGCGCTCATTTTCGTAGACAAAGTCCGATTCGCTCAAATGCCCGAATGCTTCGTGGGCAAACACGCCTGACAGTTTGGGATTAATGATTACAGTATATCGACCACCTGTAACGGGTGGGGCGGAAAGCAAGTCCACGGCACGCCTGGCTGCGGCTACCGCCTTTTCTTGCAGCCCTTCAATAATTTGAAAGCCTGCACCGCCTGCAACACTTTCAAATCCTCGCTGGACATTATCACCTTCTCTTGCAGTGGCCGATAACATCACACCTACATCCGGTCGTTCATCTTCAATGTAAGTTCCTTCGGAATTTCCGTACCAGACTTTTCTGAAACCGTCGTTATAGGCAACAGTAGATGTTTCAATCTTGTCGTCGTAATGAAGAATAATCTTATTGTACTCCTCGATGACCGATTTTTTTTCTGACAGCGACACATTTCTGAAATCCTTTTCCAGGGTCGCTGTTATCTCATCAACCACCGGTTCCACCTCAGCAAGTTTACTTTCTCCTTTACCTACCAATTTTGCGGATTCGCAAGCTTCTTTCACTCTGATTTCAACGTTACTGAGATCATTGAAAGTGGCATAGCCCCAGCCACCTTTGACAAGGGCCCTTACGATACCGCCCAACGTCTTGGATGAACCGATGTTGTCCAGCTCTTCACCTCTGAAATGCGCACGGGAAGAGGTTAGACTCTCAATGCGAATCTCCGTGTATTCCGCATCACTCTTACGTAACGCCTTTTCAATCCTTTCTCTCATAGCAATCAGCCTCCAAAAAACTGCTTGACGGGCGACATCTTAGGGCTCGCGCAAAGTGATTATGCAAAGGTCTCCAGTGGTACGCACGAACGGAAAAGTATTCGAATCTATGCTGGTACTTTTTTTATTGACTCAAGAACTAGACTTACCTAGTCTTTGTAAGCCTCCCAAATTTTTCTTAAAACATAAATGACACATCTAAGTCAACAATATGTCAATAATTAACCAGAACCTCAAACGTTTGGTGGACAATGGTCGATGTTGCATGAGTTCATGGGTTTTCAATTGCGTAATGAAACGAAAAACAGAAACCAAAAACGAAGGTGAAGCAAGATGAAACGAGAAAAGACGGTGTGCGAATCAAGGGTTGAGATGGCCCAGGTGATGTTTCCATCGGACGCCAACCGGGCCGGGAATGTTCATGGCGGCACCATCATGAAACTGATAGACACGGCTGCAGGCATTGCGGCAATTCGTCATTGTCGCACCAATGTTGTCACCGCTTCCATGGACAGATTGGATTTTTACGAGCCCGTCTTTATAGGAGAACTGGTCATTTTGCGGGCGTCCATCAACTACGTGGGACATACTTCCATGGAAGTAGGCGTGAGGGTAGAGGCCGAAGAACTCATGACAGGAGAAGTACGTCACACAAATTCCGCGTACCTGACCATAGTCTCTCTGGGAGAGAATAGGAAACCCATGGCAGTTCCAGGGATTATCCCTCAAACCGACGAAGAGAAGCGTCGATTTGAAGAGGGAAAAGCTAGAGATAAACGGCGCAAGGAGTTAAGAAAGAAGAGAAACAGGCCATAAAAAAACGTTCATAGGGCTGGTCTCCCAAAAAGTGTTTTCTGAACGACATTGAGCCTTTTGGAGTGAACGAACAAAAGTGATTGAAGACATCCTAAGAAAAGTTCAAATATCTATTCCCTTCAGACTCCTCAAAGAAAAATACCTGCGCCTGGTCTTGGATAACAGGATCAATCCTGAAATCGCCATTGACGGAAAAACTATCGACACATGTTCCAGCAAAGACTTTTTGGAAATGGCCTCTATTATCCAGAAGGAAGGCCTCTCAATCACCTTGCACGGACCTTTCTATGACCTGGCCCCAGGGGGGATGGATACGAAGATTCTAGAGGCTAGTCGAGATAGACTCAAACAAGTATTCAACCTCATACCTGTATTTGAGCCAATGTCCATCGTCTGCCACACAGGATACGACAGAAAAAGATATCATGAAGTGGAAAACGAGTGGCTCGAGACAGCCCTGGAAACATGGACACCCTTAATAGATGACCTACGGGGCACGGAAACAACTCTGGTCATCGAAAATGTATACGAAAAAACCCCGAAGATGCTTCTGAGATTGATGAAAGGATTGGATACAACAAAAGTGGGCTTCTGTTTCGATACAGGCCATATGAACGTCTTCTCTGAAACAAGCATGGAGGATTGGCTGAAGGCTTTAGGGCCTTTCTTGAAACAAGTCCATCTTCACGACAATGACGGAACATCGGATGACCATTGGGCCATTGGCGCAGGAAAGATAGATTTTGAAATCTTGTTCAGATATGTGGAAAAAAATCACTTAAGACCTATCATTACCCTTGAGCCCCATCGAGAAGACTGGATCTGGCAAAGCCTAGAGGCCCTTTCCAAATCGGGGCGCTTTTGTCGGATTATCTCAGCCCCTTGAGCCTTTTGGCCCGCTTAAGCCGTTGCCTTGTTAAACCGGCCAAACGGGCTGAACGGTTAAGTTTTTGTTTTGCTACCTCTGGCGGTGTAATCCCTTGCTGTTTCTATATATAACGTCCATCGCTGAAAGCGGGATGCTGTGGGAGAGGGGAGCTGCGCGGCTCCGCCCTATCCCGATGGGCTCGCCATTCTGTTCTCACTTACGGAACAGGCCAGGGGGACGTCCCCTTCTCTTAGTAGTCTTCCCCGAGCATATGCACGTTTCCTATGTGAGTCCGCCAGAGCCCAGCCTTGCGGGCAATCTCCTGGCAGCGCATGGCATGCCTGCGAGAAGTGGTCGGGAGGTCTTTCAGGTAAAAGCAGGGATAGAACCCCAGGAGGCTGTACGGAATGTCAGGGTTCAACGCGCAAATGTAGCGTGCTATCGCCTCCACTTCCTGTTCATCCACGTACCCGGGCACTAGAAGGGTACTTGCAATCAGAAAAGGGGGGTCAGGCCGCTGGGAGCCCAGCTTGCTCAGAGCCTCGAAATTATCCAGGGTCTTTCTGTTCGTTACCCCGCACAGGGCCTTGTGAAGCCCCTCGTCCCATGCCTTTAAGTCAAACTTGATGCAGCCCCCGGATTCGAAAGATACCTCGGCCATCATGTCCAGATACGGCTGGTTGATAGATCCATTCGTCTCCCAGCATATCCTGAGGATTTGATCGCCTTTTCTCCTTATGGCCAGCCTGGCCGCTTTTAGCGCATGCAGTATCTGGGGGCCAGGATCGCCCCCGAAGTAGCAGATGCAACCGGTCCTGTCATCGGCGGCTGCGGCCAGATCCCTTGCGTGGAACTTCGCGGAGGCAAAGGTCCTTTCTTTGAAGTGGTAGTTCTGGCAATAAAGGCAGTTAAAGGCACACGCATGATAGAAGACGGCCAGATTCTTGTATCCGTATTCAGGGCCTTTCACATGGGCATACCGCGGATACCCGCACCCCGTGCCCCCGGGACACACAAAACCAGCCACACAATTGGTCGGAAGGGGATCATGGTAGAAAGAGAGGTTGCCTTCATGGGGCCGTCCTCCCTTTAGCTTTCCGTCCCTGACATGCCGAAGCCCGCAAAAGCCTGATCGGCCTTCTGGAATCCGGCACCTATTGAAACAGATGTCACAAGATACCCCCTGCGGATCACGGGGAGGCTCTACCGGAAGGCCATAAGCCTTGCGGCTTCTGGCATGAACCTTGGCGATTTCTGGCCAGACCTCGGAAAAGTGGCTGCGAATGCAATCTGCACAGAAACCAATGACAGCCGAAATGGTCTTGCCAGACCTTTCACAATAACGGCACGTACCCATGGAGTCTCGGCGATCTCGCCCTGCAAGGGTTCACGCAGTGTTGGACTGAGAACTTGGCACCGCTCCGCAATTGGAATGATGGGTTTAGTGAAAGAGAACAATTGAAAAATAACTTTTTCCGATTACCCACCCATTATTCCAATATTCCCAGTCTTCGCGGTATGTTCGAGCCCCTATCATATTTCATTGCCAATTGAAACGCATAAACGCATGACCGACTCTCTTGCCTTCCCATTTCGCGAATCTCCTATATTTCCCCACGCCTCAGGCTGACAGGGATAGAGTTGGCTGCGGGGGAGGTGGGGGCTGTATGATGGGGCCGGTACCAAAGCAACTTACAATAGGAAAGGCGTCCTCTACTTTTCCTCTTTGATGTAGTTGCCCACAATGGGAATGACTTGCTGGCAGTTGGGACAGCTTTTCTGAGCAGTTATGTGGTATGCCCTTATGTCAAAGACATATCGCTCAATCAAGAGCGTTTTGCAATGGGGGCAACAGGTATTCTCATATGGGTGTCCAGGGACATTGCCCACATAGACATAGGTTAAGCCTTCGGCTACTCCCATATCCCGTCCTTGTTCCAGGGTAGATACGGGGGTTGGCGGCGCCTCAAATTGGTATGCCGGATAATAGGCCGAGAGATGCCATGGCGTATCCTTGCCGAGTTCATTCCTGATCCTTTTTGCTATGCCTCTCAAACAGGCATGATTATCATTTACGCCGGGAATGACTAAGGTCGTCATCTCTATGTGAACACCCCATCTTTTGGCCTCTACCGCATTTCTCCAGACCTTGTCGACATCGGCGCCACAGTATCTCTGAACGGCCCTTTTGTCCCCTTTGACATCTAGGTTCATGGCGTTAAGGCCATGTTCGGCCAACAGCCTCAAGGCCCCTTTACTCATATAACCGTTCGAGACGTAGGTATTGTAGTAGCCCGCATCTCTTGCCAGATCGAAGACATCCAGAGCATATTCCAGAAGAAGGGTCGGCTCATTAAAGGAGATGCTGCTTCCGTGGCAGTCGTATCGTTTTATCGCCTTCACAAATTCTGAAGGGCTGATATAGGCGCCTTTCTTTGCGTCAGGATATGATTTGCTCAGCTTCCAGTTCTGACACCATGGACAGGTGAAGTTACACGACCAGGTTCCCACGGTTAGTGCTCGGCTTCCAGGGTAAAAATGGAAAAAAGGTTTCTTCTCGATAGGATTCGCGCTGAGAGAAGATATATCTCCGTAAACTACGGTGTAGAGTTTGCCGCTTATATTCTTTCTGGTTTTGCAAAATCCGAATCTATCCGGAGGTATCTCACAAGACCTCTCACAGGTGCCGCATCTCACCTTTCCATCCGCCAGCTTTCTGTAAAGAAGGGCCTCTCTAATCCTCGAATCGGTCGAGTCTTCAGGTTCCTGTAAGGATGACATATAAACAAAATACAGGATTCACGCCCGGTGGTCAAACATGGTATGAGGGCTTGTAAGGAAAATCAGGATTTGTCAGCTTGACATGCTGGCTTAGCGGTTGTAAATGAGATTAATATGTGAAAACCATTAGTATTTTTCCCAGTTGGAAAGCCGCGGCAGAGGCGATCTCTGCTCATTCTTACCCCCTTAAGCTCCAAGGACGGAGAGATGGTCAGGACGGTTCAGTTAGGGAAAATAAAGATTCATCCCGATGGGCAGGAAGCGGACATCCATTCTGCGCTCTGCTGAGTTGCCAGCGAATGAGGGGGACGTCCCATTGGTAAATAAGCAGGAAATTAGTGTCACGCCATTTCCTGCAAGAAACATGGAGTGTCCGGTTCTGAATTCATACCGACCCTCTACTAAATGAAAGGACGAGAGGTATGGAAAAGAGAGCTGTTACAAGGATACCATTAAAGACCAAGGCCCTTGTCAGGCATGGTGGTACAACAATAACAGGTACAATTCAAAATCTCAGTCTAACCGGAATCTTCCTGAAATCATCAGAGATCGTCAAAACAAATGGAGTGGTAAAAGTCGAGATATTGTTTACAGGACCTTCATCACAGCTTTCGATAATTCTAGACGGTATTGTTACAAGGCATGATCACAAAGCAATGGCTATTGAATTTCGGAATATGGATATTGACTCCTTTTTCCACCTAAGAAACCTCATTTCATATAGCACGGATGATATGGACAAGGTAAAGGCGCAATTTCAGGAATTCGTAGCAAACAAAAACAGTTTAGGGGGAACGTGAGGGGGGGCGGTCCATTGTACAGGCGAGCGGGATGAACCTTCGGCAATAGAAAGGCAAGATAGCAGCGTGAATTTGTGGTAGCCGTCTCAAAGAGAAAGGCCTCGAAAAGGCGCAAAATCTCACTGAAGCAAAGGATTGTGGCTGTGGTGGTCATTGCAGTGCCCGCGCTAGTCATCATCGCCTGGCTGGTTATGACGATTTTGTACCACGAGCCCTTGGCTACAAAATAGCCGGACAACTCGGCGTTTCCACATCTGAAACCGGACGAAAGAAGCGGACGGTTTTTGTGGCAACCGCCCCCTACGCTCTTTACTTCTTGCTTATGACCTCTTCCAATGCCTCCCCGATCTTGGGATATCGAAACTCAAAACCATGTTTTAACAGTTTGGCCGGTAGTGCCTTCTGGCCCTCCAGAAGGACGGAGCCGAATTCTCCCAGCGCCAGGCGCAGTGTCAGGGCCGGGGTTTTGATAAAGGACGGTCTTGAGAGGACCTTGCCCAGGGCTTTGGCCAGGTCCTTGTTTCTCACCAGGTTGGGTGCGCAGAAATTAACCGGGCCCTTAAGGGCGTCACGGTCCAGGACAAACAAGAAGGCCTGGAGCAGATCTTCCATATGAATCCAGGAGAACCACTGCTTTCCGCTTCCCAACGGTCCGCCTACAAACTTCTTGAAGGACGGAATCATCTGCCCCAGCGCCCCGCCGGTCTTTCCCAGGACAATGCCGAACCGGGTGATGACAACTCGGGCCCCCGGTCGCCGGCCCTTTGCGCCTCTCGTTCCCAGTCCACACAAAGGCCGGCCAGGAAGTCATCGCCCGGGGCATCTGCTTCCGTCAATTCCTCGTCCTGTCGAAAACCGTAGTATCCTACGGCTGACGTACTGCAAGAAATAGCACCTGATTCATTGGGGATGGCTTCCGCTACGTTTTTTGTGGTGAGCACCCAGGAGTCATAGAGGAGTTTTTTCCTCTTTTTGTTCCATCTCCCGAATATGGAGGCCCCGGCCAGATTGATTATGGCATCCTGGCGGGCGACCTCTTCTTGCCACGGGCCCTTGATGGTCGTATCGGCTGAAACGTATCGAACCCCTTGTGGTGTGTAGTCCCTGGGTTGAGGGGATCGGTCCACGGTGGTAACGGAGTGCCCTTTTTCCAGGAGACGGATAGAGAGTTGGGTTCCCACAAATCCCAGGCCGCCGGTCATAAGAACCTTCATGAAAAGACCTCCCGTTAGCTTTGTAAAAAGAAGGCACATCCGCTGGACGTGGTCAAGAGCTGGTAACTGTTAGGGTGGGCTCTGCCCACCCTACGACATCGAATTCACGCCGACGGAATGAATTCAAATGCCGGTTTCCGCGAGCGGCTTTTTATTCCAGGGCCTGAATGATCTTCCGGTCCGCTTTGGAAAAGGCGAATTCCTGAAACTCTCCCTTCTCGGTCCAACGCCAGTCCCGGCAGCCCCTGGCCTGCGGTGTTCCGGTCAGGAGCCTGCCGTGGAAGGCGTGCAGGGTGATGCGGAAATGGGTGTAAGCATGGTTCACCGAGGTGATGGACGCCCCCACCCGGATTCGAATCCCCAACTCTTCCAGTGTTTCTCGGCGCAGGCAGCTTTTCAGGCTCTCTTTTCCCGTCTGTTTTCCTCCGGGGAATTTCCAGAGCCCCCCCAATAGGCCGTGATTGGGCCGTTGGGCGATGAGCATGCGGCCCGCCTGGTCGTGCATGATTCCTGCCGTCACGTGGTGGTGTGGAATGGGACCGCGTTTTTTGGCCACCGGCAACGTATCTTCCAATCGGCGGGCGCGGGCCCGGCAACTGGGTTCGAGAGGGCAGGCCCTGCAGGTCGGGTTTTTGGGCGTACAGAGCGTGGCCCCCAGGTCCATGAGACCCTGGTTGAACTCACCGGCCCCTTGCCGGGGGACGAGTTCTGCGGCCAAGCGTGCCACATGTCGGGCTGTTAGTCTTTCATCCAGGGGCTCTTCAATGGCGAACAGGCGAGCGACAATCCGTCTCACGTTGGCATCAACGGCCGGCAAGGGCAGGCCGAACGCCATGCTCAAGATGGCGCCGGCAGTGTAGTCTCCCACACCGGGCAGGCTCCTGAGCGCGTCCCACGAGTCCGGTATTTTCCCTCCGAATCGTTTCACCACGGCTTGGGCCGCCGCATGCAGATTGCGGGCCCTGGCATAATATCCCATGTTTTCCCAGGCCTTGAGCACCTTGTCCAAAGGGGCCCTGGCCAGTGCGTTAACGGTTTGAAATTGTTTTAAAAAGCGGTGGTAATAGGGGATCACTGTTTCCACCTGGGTTTGCTGGAGCATGATTTCGGAGACCCAAATATGGTAGGGGTCACGGGTGGTGCGCCAAGGCAGGTCCCGTTGGTGGGTCCCATACCAGGAGAGAATGCTTTTGGAAATGCGTTGTGATCCTTTGGGTGCCATGTCTATTCCTGCTGGCACTGTTTTTTAACGATCCTGTGTCGGAATGTCGGAGTAGGGACGCCGGGAACAAAGTAAAAAAGGTTGCTCGGTTAACTTTAGCCTATAACTGTAGCCCATTTTCACGGACAATGACTTCTCCCATTTCGACCGAGAACATTACACCAGGGGCTCATTTATGAATATCTTCCGACGTTCTATCCCCGGGACCATGATGTGATGCAACACACCCGGCGCGCCAGGGCGGGCTTGCCTTGGCATGGGGTCTATTTCGCATTTACGCTTTCCTTTGTCGACATAATTTTTTGCCAGCGTCCCGATTAACTTTAGGGATGTTGGGAAATTATTGTAGTCTTTTGAGAGTATGAGTACCTCAGGACCCCTCTTGCACATGAAAAAATTGGAAGCTCTCAATTGGTCGGTCCTACGGGGACTGCGGGGATCTGGGGCTTTCCGGTTTGAAATAGTTGTGATATCGGTTTGACACCTTTGTTTTCCGAAAAGTGGGTATCGGCGCACGTTGTGTCGGTGAGATGGGGTGGGGCTGGGATAAAGCTGCAAGGAACACTGTGTTTTGACAACCCTTGTCGTGAGCCACAGTTCAAAATGATATGTGATTCAATAGATTCCGTCAGGGACGGCCGCCGATGTTAGCACGTTGTATTTGTTCTTCGTGTTTTCCAAACGGCATTAGATGGGATGTTTGTTTGGAATTTCCCCGGCGAGTCCCACATTGACATTTTATGCCCTGTAAATATAGTGTAATCTCATGTAATTTTGACGGCTTTGTAAAAAGTCCATCTGTCCGCCTCCGGCGGATTGTGCTTCATCCCCGCCCTGTTAAATTCTCGCTATGCGAGACGGCAGAGCCGATTTAACAGGGTAAATCATTGCGATCTGCCTGGGGTTAGGAAGAGGCACGCGCCTTGCATCTAATCCGCCTGAGGGGAATTACTGTACCGTCTGTTTGCGGACTTTTTACGACTCCATCAATTTTCATCCCACATGTTCCCTTGAGACATGCCCAGCTTCAGCTGGAGGGGCCTGTGGGACTGACAAAGGTCCAGCATAGTTTTCAAAAGTACGTTCTTTTAGAGCCCTTTTTGCCTTTGACCCAATTGGAGAAAAGTTGATGACGACCAAACCGACTTATGAAGAGCTGGAACGGAAGGTCCGTGAGTTGGAAAAATTATCTGTCAATAGCGATTGGGCAGTAGAGGCGGCTCGCGAGAAAGAGGAACTCTTTCGCAATGTGTACAACACTGCGCCTTTAGCGTTTGTCGTTTGGGATTTAGACACTCGCGTAACCGATTGGAACGAGAAAGCACATAAAGTCTTTGGTTGGTCCAAGGAAGAGGCTCTAGGGCGCATTTTTCTTGATTTCTTGATTCCAGAAAAGGAGCGGCCTCATATCGAACATGTGGTGAACAATCTCGTTGAAGGTGAACTACCTAGTTATTCCATCAATGACAACGTCACCAAAGACGGACGAATAATTACCTGTGAGTGGAATAATTCCCCGCTTCATGATGATGACGGGAATATAGTCGGGGCGATATCCCTTGCGCTCGACATCACAGAACGAAAGTGCGCTGAGGAGGAACTGTGTCAAAGGGAAGCCACATTAAAGAGTATTTTCAGGGTTGCACCGGTAGGCATTGGTCTGGTTACCAATCATGTCCTGAAACGGGTTAATGACCGTATCTGCGAAATGACCGGGTACTCTCGGGAGGAACTGGTGGATCAAAGCGCACGAATGCTCTACCCGACCGACGAAGATTTTGAGTTTGTTGGGGTGGAGGAATACGCTCAAATCGCTCAGCGGGGCATCGGAATAGTGGAGACCCGCTGGAAGCGCAAGGGCGGGAAGTTGATGGATGTGCTGTTGAGTTCCACCCCCGTCGATCCCGATCATCTGGCGGCTGGGGTGACTTTCACCGCATTGGACATTACCGAGCGCAAAAAAGCGGAGGAGGAGCTTCGAGAGAGTGAGGATAGGTATCGCCGCATCACCGAAGCTATCACAGACTATATTTACACTGTGACCGTACAAGACGGCCGTCCCGTTGAAACAGTCCACCGACCTGCCTGTGTAGCAGTAACCGGCTACACCGCTGAGGACTTCAGGAAAAACCCTTACCTGTGGATACAAATGGTACATGAAGAAGACCGTAAATCTGTTGAAGAACAGGCCGAACGTACCATATCAGGCGTGAAAGTTCCGGGACTAGAACACCGGATCGTCCGCAAAGATGGTTCTATACGTTGGGTGAGGAATACACCTGTCCTGAACTTTGACAGCCAGAGGCGGTTATTGTCCTATGATGGGCTATTGCAGGACATCACTGAGCGCAGACAGGCTGAGGAGGCCTTGCGCAAGGCCCACCATGAGTTGGAAAGGTTCAACTTACAGCTCGAAGAAAGGGTTCAAGAAAGGACTGACGAGCTGAAGCAGAAGAATAAACAGTTAGTAGAAGCTGAGAGGCTAGCTGCGCTCGGCCAAATGGCAAACAGGGTGGCCCATGAACTCAGAAATCCGCTGACAGCAGTCGGTGGATTCGCTCGGAGAATCAATCAACAAACGACTGATGATGATCCAAACAAGAGATACCTCCAGATAATAGTCGATAAGGTGATAATAATGGAAAACAAAGTCTCAGAAATTACAAAAATCCAGTCGCTGTAAAGGGTTTTTCAAAAACAGGACTTAGCAGTAGGTCGTGTTTAAGGGGTTGACATCATGTCCAACATCGTCGTTGTGGATGACAAAGAAAGCATTCGATCGCTTTGTGGGGTAGAACTAGCAGAAGAAGGCTACGAGGTGATCACAAAAAGCCTTTGTCATTTAACTTTATATTTGAGGTAATTTCAGCCGGAGCGACAATATAAACCCCATGGCTATAACCCCGCCCACCAAAGCGATTCCCAGGGCAAAGGAGCCGTAATCTCCCATGACGCCTATTGCGGCCGGGATTACCCCGCCTCCGAAAAGGAAAGCCAGGGGTATGGTGAGAGAGACCGCCACGTTTCGGGCACCGGGGGGTCCTATGGCGGACAGGGCGACAAAACCCGGCGGGAAAAAAGTCACGGCGAGCATGGGCTGGAGGAAAACAAGGAACACGATCCAAGATTTCGGAGCCGTTCCCAGCAGAATGGTCGATACGCCGGTGAGAAGAAAAATGACGCTCAAAATCCCCCTTGGTCCAAAGCGATCGGTGGCCCACCCGGCCACGAAGCCCATACCCAGGCCCGAGATTCGAGAAAGGGCCACCAAGGTGTTGGCCCAGTTCCGATCTATGCCCTGTTCAACGACGAGATAAAGGGGAAGCATGGCGAAGATGCCCATGGAACCGCTGATGGCCAGGCTGAAAAGGATGGCCATGATCCAAAATGCCGGTTCAACAAGAAAGGTTTTAAAAGATGTAAAATTCGGCGCCTCGCCTGGAAAGTCCCCGCCTCTTCCGAAAAAAGCAAAGGCCGCGCCGGCGAGAATGGATGCCCCTCCCAATAGGGCCAAAATTCCCCGCCAACCAACCCATGGCAAGAGACACTCGCACACCAATGGCGCCGCTACAAAACTAAAGTTAGGCGCCAGTTCGTGTATGCCGAGGCCCTTTCCCCAGTCTGCGGGCCTGATTGACGTGGTGAGTGTGGCAATGCCGGAGGGAAGATAGAAGCCACTTGCAACGCCGAGAAAGAGAAATCCCAAACGCATTCCAAGCAGGCCATTGCTGAAGGATACGGCCAAGAGCGTGATCCCGACAGCCGCGGATGAAAGGAGAATGGTTCTTCTGTGTGTGATCCTTGAGGAGAGGAAACCTGCGCCCAGCAGCGCCACGAAGTATCCCAGAGAAGTCAAAAGAAAAAGGCCGCCTGCTTGGCTGTGATCTACTTGCAGGTCTCCTTCAATGGTAGGCATTAAGGGTGATAGAATGATTCTGGCCATGAAGTTCAAGGAGAAGATCCCTGTGAGCAAAAGGATAGGGCCTGCTTGTGATCGAAAAAGGGGGGCAGCGCCATCACATCCATTGTTGCCACGGCGGCCCTTAGTACTTTTCGCGACTTGATTGTTCATTTTCTTCATAGTCGGTTGACCGGGCTGCGAAGCACTGCCCTCAGGCTGATTTTCGGTCCTTTTCTAATGATATGGAATCGTTAGCGTGGTCCGACCCGGAAGCGCGTGACGTGGTCGACGCGAAGCTGAAATAGGTAACCGGAAGCATTCACTGCTTCGTGCAACTTGTTTGAATTGCTGTTGGCCATAATAGTAATGCTTGCCACAAAATCGTCGGCTTGTCAATCACCCTATCCTGTGATAACAAGCTGACATCCTGAGCAATCCCAAAGCATAACCCCACCCAAATGGAGGTGAAAGCTGATGTTCGAATTCCGAGTGCAGCTATTCCCCGTACAGAGGCCCAAGGGTCTGCTCGGTAGTCTCAAGAGCATACTGAGCCGCCTCCGAAAGCCTAAACGTGGCGACATTCTGGATCTGAAAATCGGCAGCCCCACAGAATATGGCTACAACTGCGTTGATGTTTATTATCGGGACGCAAAGATCGGCGAGATCAGGAAAAAGGGAATTGATGAGATGATAGAGAAAGAAGATCGCTACTCCTTACTCCGTAGAGGACTTGGCTCTAAAGCCTCACCTCTTACTTCATGCCGGTTTTAACCGGCGCTTTCTGCCCGTCCCCCGTCTTAACAGCTCAATGAAGGCTGGGTATTAATGCCCCGAATAGACCAACCCGCAAAATGAACAGCAAACAAAACAGAAAAGGCAGAGCCAACTTTCACCCTGCCCTTGCTCTTTGGCAGATGTCAGTTAAATTGTTCACTTCAAATCCTTGCAGATCCGTATTGTAGCCACCGAAAACCGTGAAAGCCAACTGTAAATTAGAATTTGGTACCACTTACACATTGACATAGAACACTTCCCCTTCAACCCTCTTTCTATCAGGCGGCAGTAAAGGTGAAGCGCATTGAGCCGGTGTTGAATGGTTAACATTAAGTTGCCCATTATGAAATATGCCCATATTGGTCATCTGGTATAATAAAGAACGACTAATCGGACGCAAGGGCAGCCTTGAAAGCACCTAACGGCGAAGATGCAGTTTAGCCAAAGTAAAATAAAATGTGGCCCCTTTACCTTTTTCAGACTCCACCCAGACCTTTCCACCGTGGTTACTCACAATCCTGTATAAAATGGCGAGCCCCAAACCTGTTCCTTCCTGATCTTCTATTTCCTTCAACCGGTGGAAGATATCGAATACTTTCCGGTGCCATTTTGGATCAATGCCGATACCGTTATCCCTGACGTGAAATTGATGGAATGCTCCCTTATCTTCGTATCCAATCTCGATCTTAGGATTCTCGCTGTCTCCCATGAACTTGATGGCGTTTACAATCAGGTTCTCAAAAACCTGATAGATCCTTTCACCGTCACAGTGTATTCTGGGGAGATTCTCTGCTACAGCGAGCTTTATGCCCCTGTCCTTCAGTCTGTCTTGAAGGCCTGCGGTCGCATTTTTTACGATCTCAATGGAAGAAACGTCCGAAAAAGCGGATACGACCCGACCAATCCTTGACAATTCCAAGAGGTCAGACACCAATGCTTCCATCCTTCGAGCGCTGGTCTCGATCTGTGAAATGTACCGCCTTCCCTTTTCTCCCAATTTTTCTTGATAGTTCTTGCGTAGCCTTGCAGAAAACCCCTGAATAGAGATGATGGGGGTTTTCAGGTCATGGGAAACCACATTAACAAAGTTCTTGAGCTCTTCGTTTGTCTTTCGCAGTTCTTCCTCGGCATGCTTTTGTTGGCTGATGTCTACGATGTTGCCCAATATGGCAGGCCTTCCCTGATACTCTATAAGGACGTTTCTCCTGGCAATCCATATGGTTTCACCGGCTTTTGTCATGCCTCTGGCCAGGTATTCTGACGGTACAGATTCTCCCTTTAGCCGCCTTGCCCTTGTTCGGTTTGTCAACGGCCGGTCCTCTGGATGGACCAGTCTCCAGGTGTCCATGCCGATCAACTCCTCCATGGGATACCCGTAAATTTCCGCGAATCTGTTGTTGGCAAATACGATCTTCTCGTCCTGGTCGATATAGATGCCGGTCAAGGAGTTCTCCACCAGAATACTGTATTTCTTCTCGCTTTCCCTCAATGCCATTTCTGTCCGTTTCTGTTCACTAACATCCACCATGGTTGTTCTGACGCCTATAACCTTACCATCGCTGTCGCGTTCTAGTCTGTCATCAATAAAAACAAATATCTCCGAGCCATCTTTCCTGATGTATATTTTGCTATCGTGTCTCGGAATCTGCTCGCCTGCAATCTTGAGTCGATACCTTTCTTGCGCCCCTTTTCGTTGTTCTGGCAGTATAAAGTCGAAGACAGGTTTACCCTCCATCTCTTCTTTTGTATATCCAAGCATATCTAATTCCGTTTGGTTTACCTGTTTGATAATGCCCCTCGTGTCTAGCCTATGATAAGCAACGGGGGCATCATTCCATAGCCGCTTGTACCGCTCTTCGCTCTCCCTTAATGCCTCCTCAGTCCGCTTGCGCTCTGTGATGTCTCTAAGAAAGGCCACACTACAAGATTTTCCATCCACGGTTGCTGTAGTCCCGGCAATATCCATGTGGATAATTTTTCCATCCTTTTTCAAGAATGGAATATCCCCTGCAAATCCGGCTTTTTCTTTCGCCTTGGTTTCAAATTGTGAAACAACATAATCTAATTTGTCTTTTGGGTGTAAATCAGCTATCGTTAATTTTTTGATTTCCTGTTCACTATATCCTAACATTTTGCATAATGTCGGATTAGCATACATGTATCTTCTTGTTTCAAAATCAGTGATAAGTATTCCATCAGCGCTTGCTTCAAACAATGTCCGATATCTAATTTCAGATTCCCTCAGCGCTTCCTCCACCAGTTTGCGCCGAATAGATTCTTGGTGCAGCTCCTTGACCTTTTGCTCCAATTCTTCATAAGTTGGTTTTGTGGCCATTACACTATCCTCCAATTGCCAGAAAAACAAAAAAGGCCCCAAACACATGGACCTTTAGCGCGATGCATGGAGCCTTTGTCGGTCGCATGGGACTTCCCTGCTTATGTTGTTTGTCGTTGAAAAGGGTTGGCCTAGTCCTTGGCGATTTGGCCTCTATTATCAGACGCCACATGAAGTCTTCTACAGCGCTATTCGTGGTGCACTTGCATGTTGAATTCACCTACCACAGAAGCCCGCTCGGTAGCAAAGTTGACTGATGCCTGCACGACTCCTGGGACCTTTTTCTTCAACGCCCTTTCAATGTTCATGGCACAATTGCCACATGTCATGCCAGTAACCGGGAACTCAACGGTCGCCGTAGCCGCTCCGTAGCCTGCATCATGAATTTTGGCAGCCACATCCTCCAGCTTGATCTGTTCGGGGTCAAAGGCAACGGAGGCCTGTTCTGTAGCAAAGTTTACGTTAGCTTCTTTGACTCCAGGCAGTTTTTTGACGTTTCGGTCGACATTAAGAGCGCAATCGTCACATGTCATTCCGGTAACGGGATGATTACGTTTTTCTCACACATCGATTTTTCCTTCAGTCAGCGGCCGGATAGTTGATCTCCTTCAGCGTGGCCCTGATCTTTGCCGGGGTGGCTGGCGTATCCCACTCCACGGTTATCTTTCTTGTCGTGGGGTCACCTTCCACCTTTGAGATGCCTTCTATCTCACCCAGTTCTTTTTGAATGGTCATAACACAATGACTGCAGCTTATGTTTGGTATTGAAAAAGTTTTTGTCTCCATGGTCGTAACTCCTTATGTAGTTTTTAAGAAAACCTTATTGGCTGGCTGTTCCGATATCCTTTGCCAAGAGACCGTCAGACATTCGCAAAATTTTCCAGGCATACTTGGCGTACTCTGGGCTGTGGGTCACCATATCCGATTTTTTCAATTCACGATTTCTATGGTTCAAAATGAACACAAACATATTGCTAAACGGAGAAAGTCAACCTTGCAGTTTCCTAAACACGACCTTTCACTTGAATCTCGGTTGGAAGTGGGTGACTACCCCTATATCGCCCCACAACGCGGGTGACAATAGGTATCAGTTGCTGATTTGCTTCCATGCGTATTGCAAGGAATCTGGCCAAAAGAAATGCCGCAATCAAGCCGGACAGCGTAAAAAACACGATTCCCAACTGTTTGTCGAACCCCAAAACTCCGGAAAGGCTGTTGGCCGAAAACGCCCCTATTAGCAGGCCCAGAACCGGTAACATATAGAGTATGAAGAGGCCTTTCAGTTTGGTCTTGGTACTCAGGAAAAGCTCAACCTCATCTCCTGTCCGGGCATGGGCGGCATTCCTGGCCTTTGCCAACATACGGTCTCCGCCTTCAATCATATGGCAATGGCCCTTGTGACCGCAATGTTCGCAGGCGTTCTTGCGCCGGGTTAAAACCCAGGCCCAGTCACCTTCAATGCTTTCGACAGTGCCTTTTTCTGCGGACATGATCCCTCCTTCTTATGTCTGTTTGTTTTCCCTTAATCAGCTCAGTAACCGTATCTCGGATACAGACGGCTCACGTTACCCACACCCATGCCCAGCGTGTCGCGGTTGCAAGAAGAAAAAAGACTTAAATACTTCTGCTCCTTTGCATTACCTCAGATAAAGTTATGGAGTTTAGCTTGTGATACATTGCTTTTGTCGTCTCTTCCCAGATGGGGCGGGTCAAACAATTCCCGGATCCGTTGCATGTTTCAGGATTTTCAATACAATCAGTTAGATTGATTCCACCTTCGAGCAGGCTTACGATTTCTCCAATTGTGATTTCTTCAGGAGACCTTGCAAGCATATGACCCCCTTTGGGGCCGCGAACACTCTTCACGTAATCGGCTTTCTTGAGTGGTATAATGAGTTGTTCAAGATACTTAACAGAAATATCCTGACGCTTACCAATGTCGCCTATCTGTATAGGCCCTTCATCATAATGCTGCGCCATGTCCAGCATCATTCTTGTTCCATAGCGACTTCTGGTTGATAGCTTCATATTACATACCAATATGATCTATACTATTTTGCTATACTATAGTAACAGTTCAACGCAGTGTCAAGGGATAGTCCGTTGATAGGTAATATGTCGTCCCAAGTGGACGTGGACGGACGGATCCAAAAAACTCTGGGTGGCGATCCTACATACCAAAGACACCTCCAAATACGGTCTTTCTCCTCGTAAAATAAAGTCTTCACCCCATTGCTGTCGCCCACCAATAGTGCTTAACTTCCTGTCGCGGGAGAACTCTGGGGCCGGTGGCGACATTAAGTCTCACCGCACCTATATTGAACATAGGATGAGACACCGACCCCGGTCCCGGATCTGCCGCATTTTACTGAAGATTTCGCCTTTCTCTCTTTGCCCCCCATGCTTCTTGACCTGTGGACTTGGTAAATCAGTTCAGTGTAATGAAAATCTGCTACGGACTTTTTTTTGAACATGGGCTCTTCTCATCTCTAAAATTAGATAAGGTATCTGAAGGGAGGATGAGAAAGGGAGAAGCTCCTAAGCTCCTGCTTTGATTTTGCACTAGAGGTGCTCTCGTGAAACCATCAGATGATATCAAAAGCACGATGCAAGTATGCAAAGCCGGGTTCGAAACGCGCACCCACTTCCGTGAGCAACTTCCCGGACTTGTCGAAAATATTGTGGAGAGCTGTTATGACAAGGAATGTTTCGAGCACATCGATGCTGAATTGATCCCTTCTCGGGAGCCAGTTATTGAAATACTTAGCCGCCTCCGAGAGATCTTTTTCCCTGGGTACTTCAACAAGGAAAAAACAGATCGGGCTAATCTGAGGTACCAAATAGGCCGGTCCGTTGATGTCCTGTTTGAAATCCTCTCACAACAGGTTACCCGCAGTTTGCGACATGAGTGCCTTCGCTACGATCAACCTTGTGTTGAATGCGTCAAAATGGGCTATGAAGCGACTGTCAGATTCCTGGAGTCGATCCCCAAAATGCGTAACGTGTTAGCCACGGATGTGCGTGCAGCCTACGAGGGAGATCCAGCAGCCAAGAGTTACGACGAGATTGTTTTCAGCTATCCAGGAATTTTTGCCATAACGGTCTACCGGGTGGCCCACCAATTGTTTGAGCAGCAGATCCCCCTCCTTCCGAGGATGATGACCGAATATGCCCACAGCATTACAGGCATCGATATTCATTCGGGAGCCCGGATCGGCGAAAGTTTTTTCATTGATCACGGAACCGGGGTCGTCATAGGGGAGACCACGGCGATTGGCAAAAATGTAAGGATCTATCAAGGTGTGACTCTGGGAGCCTTGTCGCTCCCAAGGGATGCTGGAGAACGCCTGAGGGGAAAGCGGCGCCACCCCACTATCGAAGATGATGTAATCATTTACGCGGGAGCCACGATCTTGGGGGAAAAGGCCGTTATTGGAGCACGCTCTGTTATAGGTGGAAACGTCTGGATTACCGAGCCGGTGCCACCAGATACGAAGGTAGTCATGGAGGCTCCGCGGTTAATCTACAAGTAGTGTGAAGGCTATGCCGTGAACTTAGGGGCGCCGCCTTTTATCCCCAAGATTCCATTGTTCCATTATTCCATCATTCCAGATCAATAACACGGAAAACTGCCACTGAAAGATAAGTAATTACAAGTAGTTGTAGAAATTCCGAGACGTTTAATGAGGAAGCTGACATGGCGAGAATTTTTTTTGACATCGGAAAGAGCATTGGAAACACGCCTATGGTCAGGTTGAATAAAATGCCGAAAGGTCTTGAAGCCGACATCATTGCCAAATTGGAGTTTTTTAATCCTCTTGGAAGCGTTAAGGACCGTATCGGTGTCGCCATGATCGAAGGGGCAGAACGCGAGGGACGGATTCGTCCAAATACGCTGATCGTAGAACCTACGAGCGGAAATACCGGAATTGCCTTGGCCTTTGTTTGCGCAGCCAAGGGGTATCGTCTCTGTCTGACCATGCCCGATACCATGAGTATTGAGCGAAGAAAACTCTTAAGACATCTGGGAGCAGAACTGGTCCTGACCCCAGGAGGGAAAGGAATGAAGGGAGCCATTGCAAAGGCAGAAGAAATCTTGGCAGCCACGAAAGAGGCGTACATGCCCAACCAGTTCAAAAATCCGGCAAATCCTGAAATACACCGGAAGACCACGGCAGAAGAGATCTGGATTGACACCGACGGGGCGGTAGACATCTTGGTTTCCGGGGTTGGGACTGGAGGAACCATTACCGGGGTATCCGAAGTCATCAAGGCCCGAAAACCCTCCTTCATGGCGATTGCGGTGGAACCAGCAGACTCTCCTGTCCTTTCCGGGGGGGGAGCCGGCCCCCACAAAATACAAGGGATCGGCGCAGGTTTTGTACCTGATGTCTTGAATGTCAATATCATCGACGAAGTGATCACGGTCACCAATGAGGATGCATTTGAGACAGCAAGGCAACTGGCAAAAGAAGAAGGGATACTTTGCGGCATTTCCTCTGGGGCTGCGGTGTGGGCTGCCTTGCAGGTGGCAAAACGAGGCGAAAATAGGGGAAAACAAATCGTGGTGGCGCTTCCCAGCACCGGCGAGCGGTATATGAGCACTGATCTGTTCAAAGAGTGAAGAAATCCATCTTTCTTTTGTCAAAAAAATGGTTAGTATATGGGAACGACAGATTGTAAAAGGCTCGACATAAAACAAGATTGTATCCCTACCCCAAGCTCTTACGATCTATTCATGAATTGATGGGACATAATGCCAGGGGCACATTCAAAGAGTTAGGAGGATGGTACAATGTGGGATTACACAGACAAGGTCGTAGATCACTTCCTACATCCCAGAAATGTGGGAGAGGTTGAAAACCCTGATGGCATAGGCGAAGAGGGGTCGCTTGCATGCGGAGACGCGTTGAAGCTTACGTTCAAACTGGATGAGAACAAACGGATTAAGGACGCTAAGTTTCAGACCTTTGGCTGTGCAAGCGCCATTGCTTCTTCATCGGCACTCACCGAGATCGTCAAGGGGATGACACTGGAAGAAGCCCAAAAGGTTACCAATGATGATATTGCCCGTTATCTTGGTGGACTTCCAAAAGAAAAGATGCACTGTTCTGTCATGGGCCGGGATGCCTTAGAAAAGGCGATTGCCTACTATCGTGGCGAAGCCGAAAAGGAGATTGAGGGGGAAATCGTCTGCGAGTGCTTTGGTGTGACCGATGTGGAAATAGAGCGGGCCGTCCGTGAAAGCAACCTGACCACAGTAGAAGACGTGACCGATTATACCAAAGCGGGCGGGGGGTGTGAAAGCTGTCATGACAAGATCCAAGAGATTATTGATGAGGTTTATGGCAAGCCGCACGTTGTACGCCTGAAGCCGGCAGGATTGACCAACATTCAAAAGATCAAACTGATCGAGCAAACGTTGGAACGTGAGATCAAACCATCCCTTCAGAAGGACGGAGGAGATATCGAACTCATTGATGTTGACGGCAATACGGTCATTGTGAAGCTGCAAGGGACATGTGCCACCTGTGTTGCCTCACAGGTTACGCTGAAACACTATGTGGAAGCCAAGCTGCGTGAATTAGTAACCCCGGAGCTGGTGGTACAGGAGATACAATCATGAAAGTGATCTATACAGACAATAATGCCACGACACAGGTTGCGCCTGAGGTCTTGGATGAGATGCTTCCATACTTTCACGACCTGTACGGCAACCCCTCCAGTATGCACAGCTTTGGCGGTCAGGTGGCGCGGAAATTAAAAGAGGCTCGCCAGAAGGTGGCCAGTCTGATCGGGGCAACGCCGGATGAAATACTCTTTACCGGCTGCGGCACGGAAAGCGACAGTACGGCCATTCAGGCAGCCATTGTGTCACATCCCGATAAAAGACATATCATCACCACCCGGGTTGAACACCCTGCTGTTAAGAATCTGTGCGAATACTTGGAAAAGAACGGATACCGGGTCACATTCCTGCCAGTGGATCGGCAGGGGAGATTGAATCCAGAAGATTTATACAAAAGTCTCTCCAAAGACACCGCGATTGTCAGCATTATGTGGGCGAATAATGAGACCGGTGTGATTTTTCCTATAGAAGAAATCGCTCAGATTGTGACCCAAAGCGGGGTTGTATTCCATACAGATGCTGTGCAGGCCGTGGGAAAGATTCCGATCGACGTTCAGAAGATCGCCGTGGATATGCTCTCTCTTTCGGGTCACAAAATTCATGCGCCCAAAGGGATAGGTGCCCTTTATGTAAGAAAAGGAACAAAGTTCACGCCCTTTCTAATTGGGGGGCATCAGGAAAAAGGGCGCAGGGGCGGGACTGAAAATGTTGCCTCTATCATCGGACTCGGCAAGGCGTGCGAGCTCGCCGGAGAACATATAAAAGAGGAAAACAAGCCGGTAAGATATCTCAGGGACAAGCTTGAAAACGAGATCCTTAAGCGGGTCCCCAACGCCATGGTCAATGGAGACCGTGAGCATCGTCTTCCTAATACGACCAGCATAAGCTTCGAGTATGTGGAAGGCGAGGCTATCCTTCTTATGATGAATGAATTCGGCATCTGCGCCTCTTCAGGTTCAGCCTGCACGTCAGGCTCTTTAGAGCCATCGCATGTGCTTCGGGCTATGGGTGTACCCTTTACCGCAGCCCACGGTTCGATCCGTTTTAGTCTGAGTATCTATAACACAGAAGAAGAGATCGATTTTATCATCGAAGAACTCCCCCCAATTATCGAACGGCTGAGAGAGCTGTCGCCGTATTGGGATCAGTCAAAGACGGCGGCCATTGATCCAGTTCAAGGATAAACGGTCTTACGCCCCATCTATTAGAAAATTACAAGTAGCGGAGCCAGAGGCAAGGTGGACAAAGAGGGGTTTGAGGCTAAGAAAAGGCGTCCCTGGGGGAGCGTGTGGAGATCGTTCGGTCTGCCAGAGGTCGGGCTCAGGAAAGTAGTG
>JAFGFW010000003.1 GCA_016930875.1 Deltaproteobacteria bacterium
ATAAACAACATGGCAAAAGGTCCTGAAAAGCAATGATAGTCTTTCTTTGCGGCCTTTTTGGGCAGTTTTGAGGAATTCACTGCGAGTTATATCCAGAAAACTAGAAAAACAGCCAAGTTGTTTACCCTTCGGGAAAGCCGATGTCGAAGATCCGCCGCAGGAGGGATACCGCATCTTCTTTTTTGGCAAGAGTTCGGCGTCCGCCTCAGGCGGACAGCCTCACCCTGAGCCTGTCGAATGGGTCGCCTTGAATCTGCGGCATCCTCGACTTTTGCAACGTTAGGGTTAAGATATCCCAATATCCCGAGAACAGAATCATTGGGTCGGGAACTGTGCTAGACACAGCGAGATTCAGATATCTCCTGAGCAAAAATTGCCAGGTGGATCCTAGAAACGTCCACGCCTACATTATTGGAGAACATGGAGATAGCGAGGTGCCTGTGTGGAGCCAGGTCAATATCGGAGGAGTCTCATTTCGCGACTACTGTTCTGTTTGCCACAAGCATTGTGGCGGGAACGAGCGGGACGACATATTCAACCAGGTTAGAAGTGCTGCCTATGAAATCATCAACAGGAAGGGCTCTACCACGTTTGCCATCGGCCTGGCCCTGGTACGAACTGTGGGCAGCATCCTACGAGACGAAAACAGTGTTCTCATCGTCTCCACGTTGTTGGATGGTTACTATGGCATCAGCGATGTCTGTTTAAGCATTCCAGTCATTTTGAACAGAAACGGTGTATCAAGAGCCCTGGATATTATACTGGATGAATCGGAGATCGGGAAGCTGAAAGCCTCTGCAGATGTCTTAAAGGCTGCCATCAAAAAGCTGGATATTTAGGGGATGTGGTCGGCAGGAAATGGCGTTGAACCGGCAGAACTCTATTCTCCCAAGAAGGGTTGCAGAGAGTGGACTAATGAGCACAAGGAGGTATGGGCAATGAAAGAAAAAAATGAATCGATGTGTATGAACCGTCGCCAATTTCTGGCCACAACCGTGGCAGGTTCGGCCATGCTGGCCAGCAGTATGACGGGTTTTTCGGCTCTTGCCGCCGAAGCCCCTCCTTTTGAGCTTCCAACGCTTCCGTATACCGAGAACGCGCTGGATCCTTACGTTTCAGCCCGCACGCTGAGTTTTCATTACGGCAAGCACCACCGCGGCTACGTTGATAAGCTCAATGCACTGGCTAAAGGTACTGGTCTTGTGGGCGTTTCCCTGAGCGAAATTATCAAAACCACGGCTGGTGATGAGAAGAGATCCGCGATTTTCAACAATGCTGCCCAGGCCTGGAATCATGCATTTTACTGGAGGAGCATGAAACCAAAGGGCGGTGGGGCGCCTTCCGGGGAGTTGGCAGCCAAAATCGCAGGAGCGTTTGGGAGTTTTGAAAACTTCAAAAAGGAATTCACAGAGGCCGCCGCCACGCAGTTTGGCAGCGGATGGGCCTGGCTCGTCGTAGACAAGGGTTCGCTGAAAGTCGTTAAAACCGGAAACGCTTTTACGCCCGTCGCTTACGGCCAGAGGCCACTTCTTACTATTGATGTTTGGGAGCATGCCTATTATCTGGACTACCAGAACCGCCGGAAAGAATATATCGGGGCTTTCCTGGATCACTTGGTCAACTGGGACTTCGCGGCAGAGAACATGGCCAAGGTCTGACCGGTCGGGCCCAAAGGTCGTGAGCTTCCTGCGAAGTCTCAAGCACGGGCGCTGCGGAAAAGGATCCTTCGCCTCCGTGGAGGAACAAGATTCTCATGAGATACGTGGGCCATTGGAAAGCGAGAGGCTGTGCGCCGGGTTTCATAGTCAGGCGGCACTCGGAGTAAAAAGACACGATGGACTTTCTTTTGACCGAGGCTGAAGAATGAAAGGTTTGTTGGTGCTCACATGAAAGCCGATTCGAAGATCAGAAGCACGAAGATTGTATGCACCATAGGCCCTGCCACTTCCACGGCGGAACGAATCAGACAGCTCATGCTTGCGGGGATGGATGTGGCCAGGCTCAATTTTTCCCACGGAGACCACGACACCCATCGTGAATCTTTCCGCATCATCAGGCAGATATCGGAGGAATTGGGGAAAGAGATCGGCATTCTGCAGGATCTTGGGGGGCCGAAGATTCGTATCGGAAAATTGCCGGTTCAAGAACGGCAACTCCAGGCCGGCGAAAAGGTCGTTCTCAGTCCAAGGAGCTCATCGGATCCATCCGTTATTCCTGTCAACTATCCTTATATAGTCGAAGATGTCGAAATCGGAAGTCGTATCCTCATGGCGGACGGTCTGATTGAACTGCAGGTTGAAGAGAAACAGGCGGACCGGCTTTTTTGTCGCGTTGTGGTGGCCGGGGTGGTGCAGTCTCACAAGGGCATCAATTTGCCATCAAGCAACCTCAGGGCTCCGGCTTTTACAGACAAAGACCGGGAAGACCTGGCGGTTGGGTTGGGAGAGGGCGCAGATTTTGTGACTCTCTCTTTTGTGCGTCACGAAAAGGACCTGGAACCTGTGCAAGCGATTTTGAACCGGCGTCCAACCCGGCCCTTGTTGATTGCAAAGATAGAAACACCTCAGGCCATCCAGAGGCTGGAGCAAATCCTTGCCTTGGTTGATGGTGTCATGCTTGCTCGCGGGGATCTTGGCGTTGAAATGCCCCTGGAAGACGTACCGATGATTCAGAAAAAAATTATTCGGATTGTCCGGCAGTCCGGCAAACCCGTGATCACCGCGACACAGATGCTTCGGTCCATGGTCAGCAGCCCGCGTCCCACTCGGGCAGAGGCAACGGACGTGGCGAACGCCATTTTGGATGGCACGGATGCGCTGATGCTTTCGGAGGAGACCGCCATGGGAGCTTATCCCGTGGAAGCCGTGAAAATACTGGATAGGATTGCTCGAGCCACTGAACCCTATTTAAAGGAACGGAACTTCCTCAATGAACCGATGTCTGAACCCGTTCCCATGTCTGCATCAGGTATCAGTCGATCCGCCTGCTGGATGGCCGACAATCTTCATGCAGCCGGTATCGTGGCCGGTACGTCTTCAGGCAGCACAGCCCGTTTGGTTGCTCGGTTCCGGCCCGCATGCCCGGTAGTAGGATTGACGCCCCATCTCCAAACCCAACGCCAGTTGACCTTGTCTTGGGGGGTTATTCCCGCCTCGGCGCAGGCATTTTCGGACACCGAGCAAATGTTCGAGCTGGCCCGTTCATGGGCCTTGGAGCACGGTCTTGCCCGGCAAGGGGATCGTTTGGTCGTGACGGCAGGGGTGCCGGTCGGAACCCCTGGAAGCACCAATCTCTTAAAGGTGATCGAGATCAAATAGGCCGAAAATAAGACAGGAGGAATATGCTTCAGTTGGTTTTGCTCCGTCACGGACAGAGTGTTTGGAACCTCGAAGACCGGTTCACCGGCTGGACGGATGTGGACCTTTCAGACCAAGGGGTTCGGGAGGCCCATGAGGCAGGCAGACTGCTCAAGGCCCAAGGCTACACATTTGACGTAGCCTTCACGTCTTTTCTTAAACGGGCAATCAGAACTTTATGGATCGTTCTGGATTCCTTGGATCTGATGTGGATCCCGGTACATTGTACTTGGAGACTGAACGAACGACATTATGGCGCCCTCCAGGGACTCAGCAAGACAGCCACTGCCACGAAGTTCGGCCTTGAACAGGTTCACATCTGGCGACGCAGCTATAACACAGCGCCTCCTCCATTGGCTGAAACCGATCCCGAAAATCCAAGAAACGACCCGCGCTATCTTCATATCAATGAGGTCGAATCCCTCAGAACCGAGTCCCTCAAGGACACGCTCCATCGCGTTCTCCCATACTGGCACGAGGCAATCGCTCCGAGCCTCAGGCAGGGCAAGAAAGTCATGATCTGTGCGCACGGAAACAGCCTCCGCGCTTTGGTTAAATATCTGGATGACATATCGGATGAAGACATAGCGGGGCGCGACATACCAACCGGAATTCCTTTAGTCTACGAGTTGGATGATCAATTGCTGGCATTAACCCATTACTACCTGGGGGATGACGTCACTGAAAAAAACCGTCCTGATAAGGAACCTGGAAATAAAAAATCGAGACACTGAATCTTCCAAATCCCATTCTTGCAGTCTTGATCGTGAATCAGGGATTGATGGCCTTGTTGAACGACGCAGTCCCCAAGAAATTGTTTGAAATCACACCCGACGGTGGTGGCATTTTTCCGGATGTGGGGTAGTCATTCCCCCAATACTGAACTGGAGTTGGGTTCAGGTGAATTTCCTGAAGAAAAAGAACCTTCCTAAAGATTAGAGCTTGTGGTGTGGGGCCTGCGGCATATGGAGCAAGCTCACTGAACCTTTCATGCTTAGCTTTTTGGTTTCCAGCGGGCGCCCCAGTCTTGCGCAGGAAGTGGCATAAATGGTATACGAACACTTGTGTCTCACCGGGCAGCTCCCCATGTGCCTATGTAGGGCATTCGGTTTTGGCGTTGAAACAAAAACCGTGAATGGGTCGTTGATTCTCTTTTTCCCAACTATCAGCAGTATCACAGTGTTTGTATTTCCTGACTTGGCCAGGATCGGCATTACTGCAGATTATGGGATTGCCACGGAGGTGGCAAAGAGGGTTTTTTCGATAAGATGAAAGGGCAAACGCGTTGGTAACCAGGCAGGTTTTTGATTTGGGGACTTTCCCAATGAGTTTTTTCGGCGAAAGGAGGTTGTTACCCAGTGACATGGGAAATATGTTGTCTGCTGGTGAGCTTGAAAAGGAAGGAGGTGAACGACCGGTTCAAGAGATGTTGAGACAATCGACCAGCAAGGGATATGCGACGGAGTTGATGAATTGTATTGGTGTGTCACACGAAACGACTAGACTTAAACAATGAACTACCCCGCGGCAGAGCAAAGGGGTATCTACAAAAACATTGTGACGCCGCAAGCGGCGGGGAATTAACCCCTTGTCCGCCTCCGGCGGATTAAAAAAGAACATGTCGCAGACAGAAAGGAGGGCAAGATGGAACATATACTGCCGGGATTACCATATGCAAAGAACGGTTTAGAACCCCATATATCCGCCGAGACCTTGGAGTTTCATCATGGAAAACATCATGCTGCCTACGTAAACAATTTGAACAACCTTATTCAAAAAACGGAATTTGCCGACATGGCGTTGGAGGAAATTATCCTGAAGGCATCCGGGGGTATTTTTAACAACGCCGCCCAGGTGTGGAATCATACGTTCTACTGGAACGGGCTGAAGCCCGAGGGTAGGGGCAAACCTTCGGGCGCATTGGCCGGGTCAATCGATGCTGCTTTTGGCTCCTTTGAGGATTTCAAGAAAACTTTCACCCAAAAAGCGGTGACCCTCTTTGGCTCCGGCTGGGCCTGGCTGGTAAAAACCAAGGAAGGCGGTCTCGCCATTGAAACCACGAGCAACGCGGGCAATCCCATGACTTCGGGGAACAGACCTCTCCTGACATGCGATGTGTGGGAGCATGCCTACTACATTGACTACCGGAACGCACGGCCCAAATATGTCGAGGCTTTCTGGAATTTGGTGAGCTGGGAATTTGTCGGACAGAACTTCGGGGCCTGAGAGACGGCCTGTAGGTGGAGGAAAAAGACGATGAGACTGCCAGAATATGTCACATCAGACGAAGTGAAGAGAGTCTGCAAAGAACTTAAAATCAGAGACTGGACGGCATTGGCCGAGCCCGAAGTAGAAGCGAACGAAGCTCAGGCAATTCTGAAAGAGGTCAATGTGGAAGGAATGGACATCGCGCTGGAAGAATTCCGAACGGGTCTGGAGGTGGAACTGGAACACGGCACGCGATTCAAGGACGCCAACGTGACGAACAACCATCCTGTGTTGACCGGCAAGATTGTCCTGGCGCACCTTAAGGAGTCGATGGATTACTACAGGCTTCTTGAGGTGGCTGAAATAGAGGGTGACCTGCTGAAGGCAATTGTCAAAAAAGATGTGACAAAAATCCACAGGCTCTACAAAGCACTTGCGCAGGCGAAAATTGCTCTCAACCAAGCAGTCATGGCGCAGCTGTAGTGATGGATCTGAGGCGCGGGCTTGACAATGAGATGGATGCCAAAAAGAAAAGGAAGATGACAATGTCCATATGCCAAAGCGTTAGAAGGCTTTTGTCCGTTACGATATGCTGCGTTTCGTTTTTCATACTCACGATGCTCAGCAGCTGTGCAGAGGTACCCGTGACCCATCGGCAAGGGCTGCATCTTGTGCCCAACTCGGAACTGAACGTCATGAGCCTCCAGGAGTATGACAAGGTGCTCAAAAACTCCAAGCTTTCCACGGACGGAAACAAGATCAGAATGGTTCGCACCGTGGGAGAGAGGATCGCGAGGGCCGCTGAGGCCTTTCTGGTGGATACGGGACAGGGGCAGAAGGTCAGAGACTATCAGTGGGAATTCAATGTGATAGAGGATGAAAAGGCAGCCAATGCCTGGTGTATGCCTGGTGGCAAAGTGGCGGTCTACACGGGTATTCTTCCCTATACCAAAGACGAAACCGGTCTTGCAGTTGTTATGGGTCACGAGGTCGCCCATGCGCTGGCGGACCATGGCAACGAAAGGATGAGTCATGGGCTTCTGGCCAATTTGGGTGGCATGGCGCTTTCGGTTGCCCTGGCCCAAAAACCGCAGCAGACTCGAGAACTATTTATGACAGTATTTGGCGTGACGGCAAATCTGGGTGTTCTACTGCCCTACAGCCGGCTCCACGAAAGCGAGGCAGATCGCATTGGCTTGCTCATCATGGCCAGGGCGGGTTACGATCCACGAGAGGCCATACCTTTTTGGGAAAGGATGGGGAAGGACGACAAGAGCAGACCGCCAGAATTCCTATCGACCCACCCGGCACCGGCTTCTCGTATTGTCAATATTGAGGCCCATTTGCCTGAAGCCATGCAATACTATGAGCGTGTAACAAAACAGGGGAGAAGATAATTGTTTTTTACAATTGTTGGAGGGTTAGGCGAATGCTGTCATTGGATGAAGTGAAAAGGCAAAACGATCTGCTCAATGAGATGTACGCGCTTGACGAAGATCCGAAGGTTTGGCTCAAAAAAGAATTGGGCGAAACAGATTAAAGGAGACCTTTTGATGGCAGTGGGACACGGCTGGCTCAAAAAAACCGAACCGGAGGCACGGCTCTTTGAACATATGACGAGGTCACATCAACCTATCATTGACCGGCCGCTTCCCACCGGCGAAGCACTCCCGTCAGGGAAAACCCCCAACCTTTGGTCCGGGGACTTCACAAACAAATAGAGAAAGGAAGAATGAGATGGCACACGAAGGTTTTCATGAACAGATTGCTGATTTGACGGAAGAAACGCGCGACATGCATCGGGCGATCGTCTCGCTGATTGAGGAGTTGGAGGCTGTAGACTGGTATAACCAGCGCGTGGAGGCCTGCAGTGATGAAGAGCTAAGAGGCATACTCGGGCACAATCGTGATGAGGAAAAGGAGCATGCGGCTATGCTCCTTGAGTGGATTCGCCGTCAGGATAAGGCGTTTGACAAGGAACTCAAGGACTACTTGTTCACAGATAAACCCGTTGTCGAAGCGGAACGGGAGCACAAGGGTTAACGCTGGAAGAAGGCGGTCCTGGGAGTGGGGCTGTGACCCATTGGACCAGCCCCCTTCATTATTTGCACTACAGAGCCCCGGTCAAGATCGGGCGGAGTTTTCCTTTTGTTGTTTTTTGAGTACATTTTATTGGTGCGCGTCAAAAGGCGTCGTTTTTGAGGAGCCCTGCAATGAGATCGTCAATGTTAGTCTGCGTCGTGTGTACCCTTGTGATTTTGGATTTCGGCAGCAATGTTTTGGCTGATACCGTCCGGATGAAGAATGGTGATCGCCTTACGGGTACTATAGTCAAGATGGAAGATAAGACACTGACATTCAAAACAACATACGCTGGAGAGATAGCCATAAAATGGGAAGATGTGGAAGCTGTTGAGACGGATTCTCCTGTTCGCGTGGTACTGGGAGACGAAACCTCGGCCCGAGGAATTTTGACGGCGGGAGAAAATAGCAGGTTGCGGCTCAAAACCGATCAAGTCCCGGAGCCCTTGCAGTTCAATATCACGCATGTGGCAAAGATAAACCCTCCAGTCGAACCGGCAGTTAAGTTGACCGGACGCATCAATGCCGGCCTGGATGTCAAGAAGGGAAACACAGATACAGAAGCACAGCACGTAGATAGCGAACTGGTGGCTCGAACGGAGAAAAACAGGGTCACCTTGGGGGCGGAATGGAATCGAGAGGAGGAAGCTGATGAGAAAACCGCAGACAACGCCCTTCTCTATATGAGCTACGATCATTTTTTAACCCGAAAATTGTTCTTTTACACCAATGCGAGTTTCGAGAAAGATGATTTCAAAGATCTCAACCTGAGGACGACGGTTGGGGTGGGATCAGGGTATCAGTTTTTTGAGACCGCAATGAGAAATCTGTCACTCAGAGGCGGCATCGCATATGTGAATGAAGATTTCGATGAAAATGGTCAAGACAGGGGTTATACAGCCGGCCGGTGGGCCGCGGCATTCGATCAGTACTTCTTTGAAAAATTTGTTCAATTTTTCCACACGCACGAAGGTATTGTAAGTTTGGAAGACACAGACGACCTGTTGATTCGAACCCGTACCGGTTTGCGATTCCCGTTGAAGAAAGGGTTTAACGCAACAGCGCAGTATAACTGGGATTGGGATAATTCACCGGCAACCGGTAAAGACAGAGCAGACGAGAGGTACCTTTTTACTTTGGGGTACAGCTGGCAATAGCAACGATCATCTTCTGGGTCCGAGGTGTGCGAAACCCGGTGTTGGCCTCGCATCATTTTCAACCATCATGAAAAAGACCGTATAGAAAACTTCCTTTAGGGTATCTGGATAAGATTGCAGGAAGCCTTTGACCCCGGATACATCCATCTCGAGCTTGCTCATGGGCTGGTCGAATTGACTGGGCCTGCAAGAATCCACGCCGACAGGACGTGGATTCTTTGCTTTGCCGCAGTGTTTTTGAATTGATGGGGTTGTTTATTACTATGGCGAGAAACTGGATTAAAAAGGCGCTGATCGCCGGGGCGATTCTTTTCGGATTTTGTGTGGCTATCGTTGTGAGTCTCAGCCTTTACCTCAACACAAATCACGCGAAGAAGTTTATCAAAGCTCGACTGAATGCAACCATTCCGGGATCGATTACTTTCAAAGCTATGCGTCTATCTCTCTGGAGGGGGCAGGCCGATCTGGAAGGTCTCGTCCTCAGGGAGGCATCCGGGGAAGGCATTGCCGGCTTGGATCGCCTTTTTGTCAATTTGGCCTGGGCTGGATTTCTGCGAGGTGACCTTACCATAGAAACCCTTTTACTCGAAAAACCCTGGGCCAAGATTCGGGCAACCGAAAAAGATGGTATCAATCTCTTGAGGGCTTTAGCACCGCCAAGGGCACCTGAACGGCTAAAAAAAGAAGAACCTACAAAGGGGGTGCCCTTCAACCTTGTAGTCCGGTCACTTGAGATCCTCGGGGGCCGTGCAGTCTACCAGGACCCTTCCGAAAAGCTTGTCGCGTCTTTGCAAGATGTCAGTCTCGTGGCCAATGGCGATATGCTGCAAAAGTCAGGCAGCCTGGATTTACGGGTTGGAAAAGTGCGCTTAGAGCGTGGCCAAATCAACAGCGGATTTGATGAAGTCGCCCTCCAGGCTAAGTTGGAAGAAAAACGCATCGCTTCCGTTCGGATGAAAATAGCCATGGGTTCATCCAAGCTAAATATTTCCGGAAGTGTTCAGGATGTCTTTGACGACCCGACCTTTGATATGGTCACTGAACTTTCAGTGTTTCTTCCCGATCTCCAAGAACGCCTCCCTGTTAAGGCGAGATTGGCAGGTTCTGCGAAGGGCCGGATGACACTTCAAGGAACACCGAACGACCCTCGAATAACCTTTCATCTCGATTGTGAAGGCGGTCGGTTTGGTGAGGTTCGGATGGATCGGCTGACCCTGGAGTGTTCATTGAAGGATCGGCTGTTTGTTCTCAAGAGCCTTTGGGCAAATACTGCTGAGGGAAACGTGGAAGTAAGCGGTGAAGCTCATCTGGACGAAGCATTTGCCAATGGCTTTTTGGGCGATAAGAAAAATTTGGAGGCCATATCTTACCGACTTTCCATGGCAGCGAAAAACGCAGAACCAGCAACATTTTTCCCTACTGCCTCTGGCGTTAAGGGGAACGTTGACGCCAAACTTGCGGTCGAGGGCAGAGGCCTTGCGCCGGATTGTCTTTCGGCGAAGGCCATGCTGGAGGTCTTTGGAGCCAACATGACCTGGCAGGGACACGAACCTGCTTCGGATTGGCGGATGGAGGGGAAAGCGAACTTTGTTAAGAATACTGCCACCGTGGAGCAGTTTACCGTGGAAGGCGAGGATTTCAGGATGAGGGCCAATGGCGAGTATAATCTGTCGTCAGAGCGAATTGCCGGCCGTTTGAGCCTTGAAAGTCCGGATATCACTCATGCCTTCACGTCAATGGGTGTGGCAGGGGGTTCCGGCGGGATGTTGCTCGAGGCGGAGGTGTCCGGCCTGCTCAGAAGGCCTCAGGCACATCTTGTTTTTGACGGAACAAAGATGCGCTTCCAGGACTATGGTATTGGCGACGTTGGACTTGCCGGGACGTTAGACCCATCCGGCATCTTTCGCCTGGCAGAATTGCGTCTGAAAAACCAAGGCTCACGAGTTGAAGGACACGGGTCCGTCGGAATCTACGATAAGACCTCAACGTTGAACTTTGGGCTTCCTTTGAATCTGTCACTTGCCCTGCATAACGTCGAGTTGACTGATTTTGTCAAGGAAACCCTTGCCAGGGGCGCATTGGATGGCGAGGTCATGGTAAGTGGTAGTCTCAACGCGCCGAAGGGACAGGCCCATATTCGAGGCAAGCACCTGGCCGTTCAAGCCCTTCGATTGGGTGATCTGTACGGGAAAATTGGGTTAGCCGAAGGAAGGCTCAACATCGCCCAACTGGATCTCCAAAACAAAGATTCAGCCATCCGCATTGCCGGAGCCATTGATCTTTTTCACAGGGAAGGTCTCCAGATCGCCCAGGATCCCACCTTTGAGCTGCGGATTCAAGGAGATCGCGTCTTCGTCAACGATTTCATCGACAAGTCGCGTGGCAGATTGGCAATAGCTGCTCACTTGGAGGGAAGTCTTTCCAACCCAAAGGGAAGCCTGAGTCTTGAGGGAACGAAACTCGATTTCGGTGTTCAAAAGCTTGATGGGCTGGAACTGCTTGCCACACTGGACGGGAAGCGCCTTCTGATAAAACCTCTCCGACTCACCGTCGCACCGGGAGAATTGATCGAGGCAAACGGTTGGGTCTCTCTCAACAAGGGCTATGACCTTGCCCTGGTTTCGCGAGGCATTTCCCTGGAGCATATCGACTTGGTCGAAAAAAGAGTGGGGGCAAAAGGATCGCTCATCTGCGACCTATCCGGCTCCGGTTCGTGGGAGGACCCGCGGTTTCATGGAAAAATGGTGTTCCAACACCTTGAGTTTCGGGGCAAGCCGCTTGAGGACATCAGCGTGGGAGTCAACATGGAAAACCAAGTGGCTCGAATTTCTGCAAGGCAGCGCTTTGATCTTGAAGGGACCTTTCACCTAAAAAACCAGGATTTCACAGTTTCTCTTTTGCTCGATGAAACCGACCTGGCGCCCTATTTTGGGCTCGCCGATCGAACCGATTTTGGTGGCGTGGCGGCAGGATCAATGAAGGCCAGCGGAAACCTTAAAGCCCTTACCGATCTTGATGCCAGTCTCAATTTTGAAAGATTCCGTCTCCTGTGGCAAGACAAAGACCTCATTCGCACTGAGAATGCCAGGGCATCGATCAAGGACCGCCATTTGTCCGTCCCTCCCGTGGAATTCATCGTAGGCCCGGACGGATTCGTTCGTATACAGGGGTCAGCAAAACACAACGGAATGGTTACAATGCAGGCAAAAGGCGAGATTGCCTTGTCTGCGGTGGGGGCCTTCATAGAAGACATCCCGTCTGACCTGAAAGGGCGCTTGGTCTTTTCCGCGGATGTAGAGGGGCCTCAAAGACGTCCGCAGATCCACGCCGAGGTCGATATCGATCAGGTCGGGTTCACGGTCCCCGGCCTTTTACAGAAACTTGACGGCCTAAAAGGACGGATTCGCGTGGCCCCTGACAGAATAGAGGTGGATCGCCTTCATGGAAAGCTGGACAGCGGTAGGTTTGATCTGACCGCAGAAGTACAGATGGAGGCCTTCAGGCCCACCAAAATTTTTGCACGGACCACGGCCGAGGCCCTCCCCGTGCGAGTGCCCGATACCTTGGATCTGCTTGTCAGTGCCGATCTCAAGATTGAGGGCACCCCGGAACATGCCTCCGTTCAAGGCGAAATGGTCCTCTTGGAGGGCGCCTACTACAAGGACTTCAAGATAAGCCTTCTCCAGCAAGTGACAAAAAGAGAGCGCAAGGAAAAGCCCCTTGGCGAAATGCCTCACCCTATTTTCGAAAATACCAGTCTGGACCTTTCCATCAAACGTCGAAACCCGCTCATGGTGGACAATAATCTGGTTCACCTCCAGATCACCCCAGATTTGCGTATCGTGGGGAAACTGGGCAATCCGATCATCCGGGGACGGGCGACCGTGGAATCTGGTAAGATTACGTACCGAAACAAGAGTTTTGAAGTGAAAAAGGGCTTTATTGATTTTTCAAATCCTTACAAAACGGAACCCTATATCCATATCGACAGCGAAGTAAACGTGCGGCACTGGCTGATCACGCTCACCCTCGCCGGCACCCCCGACGAACTTTCTTTCAATCTCAGGTCTGATCCCCCTGAAGAAGACGGGGATGTTTTGTCGTTGCTCGTAACCGGCCGGACAACACAAGAACTGATTGCCGGAGAGGGAGGCGCCGGCAAGTCGCCTGCGCAGATATTGGCAGAAGCGATGGCAGGAACCTTGGGCGATGATATCAAAGAACTAACAGGCCTGGACACGGTGGAAGTGGCAGCGGTCGCCGAGGAAGGCCCGGATGCCGTCAAGGTCACGCTGGGAAAGGATCTTTCCAAGCGGATGACGGTCAAGTACGCCACCGAGTCGAAGGATGGGAAAGTCGTCCAACGGGCCATTGCGGAATACAAATTCCTTGAACACTTCTTGTTCAGTGGTTCCCAAGACACGGAAGGTGTCTTTGGTGGCGAAGTCAAGTTCAGACTCGAATTTCGATAGAAACCGGGGTGGGGTGGTGTGGCGAAGAAAAAGGTGTCACTGGAATCTGTTGATCGCCGTGTTTGTCATTGCCTTTGAATGGGGCCCATGGGCGCTTTGCAGCGCGCAAACAAGTACGGGCAACCAGACTGCCATCCGTGTCACCGAGCCTATTGTCACTGAGGTGCTGGTCGAACTAGCCGATTTCCCGGGAGATAGAGCCTATTGGGTCGAACTGGCGCGAGACCTGATTGTCCTGCGAGGGGGGGACAGCTTTTCCGAGGATCGGGTGAACGCGTCCATCCAAGCCCTAAAAGAATCCAGGTTATTTCGCAACGTCCATGTGGATACCACGGAGACGGGACAGGGCATCATTCTTAGATTTCGTTTGGAGCCTTTCCGGCTCATCAAAGACATTGAAATCGACGGAGCCTTTCCACTTTTTGAACGGGAGGTCTTAAAGGCCATGACGCTTTACGTGGGAGATACCTTTACCGAAAAAAAGCTTGCGAACCAGGAATCCGCAGTGAAAGACTTGTTTGTCAAGGCCGGTTTCATTGACCCCAGAGTAGACCTTTCTGCAACCGAGGACCCGGATGATGGCCATGTTGTGGTTGCGGTGAAGATTTACAAGGGGCGCTACGAAAGACTTCAGGATCTCACGATCGCGGGAAACAGAGCCTTTAGCCGAGACAGACTCAAGTGGCATATGACGACTTGGCGAGTGTCATCTCTGCCCGGGTATGTGGGGCGATTTATGGAGGCAGACTTGAAAAAAGACCTCCAAAAGCTCATTGTTTTTTACAGAAAAGCTGGTTTTGCCGATGTGGAAATCCAATATGACGTGAGCAGGGAACCCGGATCGAAAGGCCCGTCCATATTGGTTACAATCGAGGAAGGGTCCCGGTATGACATGGTGTTCATCGGAAACGAAAGATTCTGGGGGCGTACATTGAGAAAAGATCTTGTCCTATTTGAGACGGGAAACAGGAACGATTTGGGACTCAAAAAGAGCGTTAAAAAATTGAAAGAACGGTACCGACAGGCCGGATGCCTTGAAACGCAGATCAAGATCGAAGAGACCACGGAACGGGAGGGAGACATTGCAATACGAAAAATCCTGTTGACCATAAACGAGGGCCCTTGCTCCACGGTAAGGGCAATCCGGATAACAGGTAATCGGACTTTGAGTGACGAAGCGATTCAAGGACAGATGTTGATACAAACGGCTACGACCCTCAGAAAGAGTCTGTTCGTTCCGGAAACGCTGGTTGAAGATCTTTACGCCATTAAGGCCTTGTATGCCAAGCATGGATATATGGATGCCGAGGTCGAGGAACACTTGGATTGGAGTCCGAACAAAGAGCAGGTTTCAATCCTTTTGAAAATTGATGAAGGCATCCAGACAATCGTAGCGTTTACCGACATCAAGGGGCTGTCGATTCCCACCGAAAAGGAGGCGTATGAGACCATCCGGCTCAAGGACCGAGTGCCCTTTCGCCGACACATGGTACAAAGTGATGAGAATGCTCTGTCAGCGCTCATTTCCGAAAAAGGATACCCTCACGTTCGGGTAAAGGGTGACGTTGTTTTCAGCGAGGACAAGTCAGAGGCGTTCGTTACCTACAGCATCGAAAAAGGGCCTTTTGTCAAAGCGGGCCAGGTCTATTACCGAGGTAATTTCAGAACCAAAAAGAAAATCCTGGCCAGAGAATTCAGGCTAAAGAACGGCGATCCGTTCTCTCTCTGGAAAATGCTTGAAGGGCAGCGAGGCATCCGAGACCTGGATCTGTTCGATTCTGTCAAACTCAGGGCCATCGGTTTGAAAGATAAAAGAAAAGAAATCGATCTTATTGTTGAGGTGGAGGAAAAAAGGCCGTATTTTTTCGAAATAGGCGGAGGGTACGATTCCCAGAAAGGCATTTATGGGCATTCCAAGGTGGGGGACCATAATCTCTTAGGGACAAACAAGAACATCTGGCTGGGTGCCGAGGCCAGTGAAATCGGATATCGCGCCGAGTCGCGAATAGAAGAACCGAGGCTTTTGGGCTCCAGGATATCGGCCGACGCAGGCGTGTTCATGGAACGGAGGGAGGAGTTTAACAAGAGCTTCGGGACGGATCTATATGGCTCGTCTCTTGGGCTCAGGCGTTCGTGGCGGAAACACCTGACGACAGGGCTCAGCTTCCGTTTCGAGAGAAGGGAAAAGTTCAAAAACAACGGAGCCGTGCCCAACGAAGAAGCAGCAGTATTCGAACCGAGAAGTCTTTTTGTAACGACGCCTTCCGTAGGATACGATACGCGGGACTCATTTATCCAGCCCA
Source organism: Deltaproteobacteria bacterium (assembly GCA_016930875.1). Taxonomy (NCBI): domain Bacteria; kingdom Pseudomonadati; phylum Myxococcota; class Myxococcia; species Deltaproteobacteria bacterium. The sequence continues at coordinate 15,579 of JAFGFW010000003.1, forward strand.
AAAAGGGGCGGCTGGCCCAGTTTGCCGTCGATATTTCAAAAGGGCTTACGAACGACCTGGACAGTTTTCTGAGATACGAAGTTGATTTCAGATATTATGTGACACCTCTATCCCGGTTGACACTCGCCTGGATGGCCCGGGCCGGCTACCTTGATCCCTATGGCTCCTCCAACACCGTGCCGGAGGACCAGCTGTTCTTTTTAGGAGGCACTTCTGACGTGCGCGGCTTTGACGAAAACCTGCTGAGTTTTGATTTACAGGGCAATCCTCTGGGAGGACGTTGGCAATTGGAAGGAAACATGGAGGCCAGGATCGATCTTGGCGGCAATTTTGAACTCCCCCTTTTCTACGACATTGGAAGGATCGGCAAGGCGCTAGTTGACCATGAAACCGCAGACAAGTTCCGCAGTTCCGTCGGCATTGGTTTGAGGTACATCACACCGATCGGCCCAGTCGGCATACTGTACGGGAGAAAACTCGATCCCGTGGACGGCGAAAGCTCGGGGGAATTCCACTTTGCCATTGGCTATACTTTCTGAAAGAACAGGACTTCTTTGGCATCTGACGTTTGGTTCCTTTATGAAAGCATCATGTAGAAAACCCATGGGGCCGCAATCTCCCGAATAGCAATGTGCTGTCAAAACCACCGGTCAATTGGCGAGCCTGTCACTATCTTACCAATTGAAGTGATCTAATTGTTGGCACGGCCCAAGTGGAGGGCAATCTTGGTCGGTTTTTCTCGGAAATAGCTGGCGAAATACCCCTTGTCCCCCAAGGTTGTCGGCCCAAGGGGGGGCGATGGTTTTTGGCACTTCACTTTGCATGGCTTTTTCATTATAATCCGAGACGACTCTAGCTGTTCGCTCTCCGACTGGTTCTATTTTAACGTTCAGATCATCATAAAGGCTGGGAATAGGAAGGACAAAGGAGGTAACTGTGAAAACGAGGGTACGTGTGCAGGTTTTTCTGCTCGTTATGGTTACATTGTGGTTGGTTAGTTCTGGGAGCGGTTTCGCCAAGGAACAAAACCAAGGGAAAACGGACAGCGTTACCTCGTCTGCACCCGAAAAAGCTGTGGTCCATCCTGAAGTGCGCAAGATTGATGAGGCGGGGCAGAAGATCGGAGACGGCATTGACCGCATGAGCCAAAAGGCGGCAACTCAGGTGGGGGGGTGGATCAATAAGAAAGTCCTTGCCGGGATTTCCTGGCTGAAGTTGAGTGTTTGCCTTTTTTTCGTTTTCTTGGTGGCCATTGCCGAACGTGTGCTCCGATGGATCATCCGGGGCAGGTTGGAGCGGATGCCCACGGAAGAAGATGTTATCTCGGTCAGAAAGATTTTCCTAACGGCCTTGTCCAGGCCCCTGTCTCTTTTTGTCTGGGCCTACGGCATTTACTGGGCCCTGTCCCCGATCTTCGGCCATTTTCAGAAACCGGATGGCACCAACCTGGTTCACCTTGTGGCCCAAAAAGCCGCAGACATCGTCGTGGCTATTGCTATCCTTTGGCTCATTATTCGCCTTGTGGATATTGTTGACGAACGGCTGAAAAGGTGGGCTGCCACTACCGAAAGCAGCGTTGATGACATGCTCGCACCGCTGATTGGAAAAACACTTCGCATATTCATCTTTGCCATCGGCGGTGTCATCATTATTCAGAATCTTACGGGGGTTAAAATCGGCCCCCTCCTTGCCTCCCTGGGAATCGGCGGCCTGGCTGTGGCTCTGGCGGCCAGAGAACCGATTGCAAATTTCTTTGGAACGCTCACGATTCTGTTTGACAAGCCCTTCCAGGTGGGTGAGAGGATCGTCGTAAACGGCTTTGACGGTGTCGTTGAACACGTTGGATTCAGGAGTTCTCGTATTCGCACTCTCACTGGCTACCTGGTCGCTGTGCCGAACGAGAAACTGGTCAATACCCATGTGGAGAACATCGGTCGAAGACCACATATCCGTTGGCTGACCAATATCGGGATTACCTACGATACGCCACCGGACAAGGTAGAAAAGGCTGTTGAGATCATTCAAGAAGTGTTGGAAAACCACGAAGGCATGAAAGAAGATTTCCCACCACGGGTTGCCTTTAACGGATTCAATGATTGGAGCCTCAATATTCTGGTTCTGGCCTGGTACCATCCACCAGACTACTGGGCCTACAACGCCTGGCTCCAGAAGACCTGCCTTGAATTCATGCGCAGGTTTAAGGCAGAGGGGATCGATTTCGCTTTTCCGAGTCGGACTGTCTACGTGGCCAACGATGACAAACGGCAACTGAAGCTTCGGATGCTCAAAGGAAATGCGTCAGATAGTCAGGAAAGGCCTTTGGAAGAATAAGTTACTGAAGAATAGGTCTCGCAAACCGATTTGAACCTTCAGGTACAATAACTCTCGATCTCAAACCAATGGTTTTTTCGCATTGGAAAAACTGAAATGCTGGCCGAAGTGAACCGAGTAAGGAAAGCATTCTCGGCGTGCAACTCCTCCCGCTGTTTTGATATCCTTTTGAGATCTCTGGAAATTGAAGATCCCTAAAAAATAATAATTCTGCTTCTATGTGGGGCCCTCTTGTCAAGGGCTTTTTTTTGGCGAACAAGTGATTTTATATTCTACTTCCCGATCTTGGAAGTAAGAATCGTATAGGGATATTTTCATTTTTTTCTTTACGAATATTCATGGAGACAACTGGATCCATCCGGGTTGATTTGTCTGTTTTGGCTGGTTGGTTCCTCAAGGCCGTAAGGATGATTAACAACCCTTGACTAGCTTCTATTCGTGCCGACGATTTCAGTCGAACACCCAATGCTGCATGCGCTTGAGTCGCGCTTTGCGGAACCGGTTTGAAAGGTGCCCCATGTAAGGGAACGGTGTCTTTTAGAACACCCAGCAGAACTACGGGCACCTTTACGAACCCCGACAAACACCAGGAGCATTTGGCCCATGGTTTTGAACCGCTTTGAGCGGTTCACATTTTTCAAGCCACGGGCTATCAGACTGTGTCACAATTAAGCCGGTGGTCGGTGACTGTTTTTGCGAATAGCTAGTCGAATCTGACAAGAGCCTCTCACGCCGAAGATACGGGTTCGATTCCCGTTGGGACTACCAGAACAAACCTAACCCCCTGAATTTTCTTAATGGAGTCAGGGGGTTTTTCGTTGGTTTCGCAAGTGTGACCGTATCTGTCACAATCGCATGTCATAAAAAGAATGCTAGGGGCGTAAGCCGGACTTGAGCTTTACTTCGGCAGTCTCTCGTGATAAAGACGAAAGCAGAATTTATACGTATATTCCAGAACTTCAAATTGGGGGTGCGAAACTTGAGTAGGGCGTTCACCAACGTTAGCCTTGGAGAGAAAAAGACATGAGTAAGAGATTGACTATAGGGTTAGGGCTTGTCGCTGTTCTATTGCTTTGGTCAGGGGTTTCAATCTATCCTGACTGGCTGTGGTTCGAAAATCTGGACCTTGCGCCCGTTTTCTGGACCATGCTTTTGAGCAAATTCGGGTTCGGTTCATTGGTTTGGTTGCTTTTGATTCTTATCATATGCCTTAACCTTTACGCCGCCAAACGCTTAAACCCGGGCGACGGGCCAGGGGTGGCCTTTAAAGGTGCGGACGGTTCTGTTTCCCAACTTGGCCTTTCAGGCAGGGCCTTAAATTCTCTCCTCATGGCTTTTGTTCTGATTGTCAGTTTTATCGTTGCGTCAAAGGGCTCCTACCAATGGGATTTGCTCCTGCGCTATCTGTATCAGCAACCTTTTGGCAGCATGGACCCTATTTTTAACAGGGACATCGGTTTTTATCTGTTCTCTCTTCCCTTTTACATTTTCCTCCGAAACGGCTTCCTGGTTCTTTTCATTGTGGCTGGTCTGGTCACTATGGGTTCGTATCTGAAAGATGGTGCGCTTCAAATAGAGGGTGAATTCAGTCAAGCGGAAGGTGTCCCAGCCTCTCTACCCAAGATTACCATTGCACCACAAGCCAAGAAGCACCTTATCTTCCTGGGAGGAATCATTGTTCTACTCCTGGCCTGGGGTTGTCACCTGAAAGTGTATGGACTTTTATATTCTACACAAGGACCTGCTTTCGGTGCCAGCTATATCGATGTCCACATCAAGGCCCTGGCCTATAAGGTTTTGATCGTTGTCTCTCTGGGATTTGCCTTCGTCCTTTTTTTCAGCGCCTTTAAATTCAGGCCGAAAGTAGTCTGGTTAGGTGTGGGAATTTGGATAGGCTCTGTACTGTTGTTTGCGACCGTGCTTCCAATGCTGTTACAAAAATTTGTGGTCAAGCCCAATGAATTAGCTAAAGAATCACCCTACATCGCTTACAATATTAATTATACCCGTAAGGCCTATAACCTGAACAGGATAAAAGAAGTAAATTTTGAAGTTAGTGACAAATTAAGTGCGGAGGACATCAAGAGGCATGATGTAACGGTTCAAAATATCAGGATCTGGGACGAGCGTCCTTTACTTCAAACCTATAGGCAGATTCAAACCATACGGCTGTATTACGATTTCAACAATGTAGACGTAGATCGTTATATGATCAATAACCAATATCGACAGGTCATGTTGGCCACCCGGGAGTTGGTGGTAAATCAACTTCCTCCCCAGGCAAATACCTGGGTCAATAGGCACCTCATCTACACCCATGGCTTCGGATTGGCCTTAAGCCCGGTCAATGAAGTGACCAGCGAAGGACTGCCCCGCCTCTTTATCAAAGACGTGCCGCCTTCCTTTGAACCTGACCTGAAGATAGAGCGCCCCGAGATCTATTATGGAGAAAAAACGGATGAGTATGTTCTTGTAAAGACGAAGACCGAGGAATTTGATTACCCCAAGGGAGACAAGAATGTCTATACTATCTATCAGGGAAGGGGAGGTGTCCCTATCAAATCTTTTTTCAGAAGGTTTTTATTTGCCGTTGAATTCCTGGATCCCCAGATACTATTTACCACTTACTTAAGTCCAGAGAGTAGAATAATGTATAACCGCCGGATTGGCAGGCGGGTGCGTTTGATTGCCCCCTTTCTCGATTATGACGGTGATCCGTACCTGGTTGTCTCCGGGGGAAAGATCTATTGGATTCAAGATGCCTACACGACATCTGATATGTATCCCTATTCTCAACGATCTTATGGCCGTTTTAGAAATAAGGGACTAAACTACATCCGGAATTCAGTCAAGGTAACCATCGATGCCTATAATGGGGATGTAGCTTTCTACATTATTGATGAAAAAGATCCTATTGTTAAAACCTATTCGAGTATATTCCCTGATCTGTTTAAGCCTTTCAATGAAATGCCTGCTGATCTGAAAAAGCACATCCGTTACCCCAAGGACCTCTTTGAAATCCAAGCGGATACATACACGAAATATCACATGGAAGATGTCCAGGTCTTCTATAACCAGGAAGATCTCTGGCAAACCCCTGATGAGTTGTATGGTGATAGCCGACAAGAAATAGAACCTTATTATATCATTATGAAACTGCCCGAAGAGGAAAAGGAGGAGTTTCTTCTGATGATCCCTTTCACCCCTTCCAAGAAGGATAATATGATTGCCTGGCTGGCGGCCAGAAGTGACCTGCCCGATTACGGGAATCTGTTAGTCTACAAACTGCCCAAGGAAAAACTGGTCTATGGACCGATGCAGATTGAAGCCAGGGTGGATCAGCAAACGGAGATCTCCCGCGAGTTGAGCTTATGGGGCCAGAGAGGTTCCAGGGTCATCAGGGGCAATCTTTTGGCCATTCCCATCAGTAATACATTTATCTATGTGGAACCGGTTTACCTGGAAGCAATACAGGAAGAAAGCAAATTGGCCTCAACAGGATTACCTCAACCGAAAAGTCCTGCAAAACCCCGCAGAGGAGGTATGCCGGTTGCTTCACAGCAGAAAAAATCAACGGCCGCTGCCTTGCCGGAATTAAAAAGGGTTATTGTCGCTTTTGGCAATCGCATAATTATGGAGGAAAATCTTGATAAGGCCTTAAGCAGTGTATTGGGTGGGCAAATATTGCCCAAACAATTGGCTTCCCGATCTATTGCTCAGACTCGGGGTATTTCTAATCTAGGAGAGTTGGCCCTGCAACATTACAACAAAGCCAAGGATTACTTGCGCCAAGGGAATTGGGCTGAATACGGGATGGAACTGGAAAACCTAGGGAAAATCCTGAAAGAAATATCTGGCATAAAGAAGGAAAAGAAATAATGAGAGGCAATCTCAAGGAATCAGAGTGATCGGGCCGAATTACTGAGATGGCAATTCGGCCCAAACTGTCATGCCGATGTCTTTTCATCAAGTCTGCAACCGATTATTCTACATAACCATGAAATCAAGATCCTCGGGGTAGTGTGTGCGGTAATCCGGAAATACAAGTATCACTGAACACATGGGAGGGGAGGTGGCGTTACCCCCCTATGTAAACTCCCCTTCCAGTTCTCTTTATCTTCTTCAGCTTGAACGCCCTAGTAACAATATTCCTGACCTTCTTTTCATCAAACCCCGTTTTTTTCATTACTCCGGGAACATCAACGCCTTTCTTGGCCCTTGTGATGATCTGGAGTACCTGATCTGTGGCGGTTGGTTTCGCGGCTTTCGTTTTGGAAGAGGCCTTCTTCTTCGCAATAGTCTTCTTCGTAATAGTCTTCTTCGCAACAGTCTTCTTAAGAACAGTCTTTTTCGCCTTTGCCTTGGGTTTAGCCTTAGCTTTCACTTTTTTCGCAGCAACCTGAGCCTTTTCGAGGTTGTCGACCTTTTTCGCCAATGATTCAGTGTTCTTTACCAGTGCCTTGAGTTGCTTGGTCACCGCTTGGAGATCTTTCTTGAGCTTTCCCATAATCGCTTGCCTCCGTGTTTGGTTACTCGACTATTTGTGATCAACTTTTTCTTTCAACTCATTGCCACATTTGAAAAAGGGGAGCTTCTTGGGCGGCACCTGGCTGTGAGCACCAGTCTTGGGGTTTCTGCCCGTGTACCCTTTGTATTCTTTTACATAGATGCTGCAGAACCCCCGGATCTCCACCCTCTCACCCTTTGTGAGGGCATCAGATATTTCACGAAAGAACAGGTCAACAACGCCTGTGGCTTTTGCTTTTGTGAGCCGGGTTTCCTTGCGTAGCG
>JAFGFW010000004.1 GCA_016930875.1 Deltaproteobacteria bacterium
AATCCAACTCAGCATACAATCTTAACCGTTGGGCCAAACATGAAAAGGGAGATTAAGAGTCAAATCTATACTGCGGGATTGATGCCGACAGTCGGCAACGCCAAGTTCGCCTGGGTGCAGCACACTATCCACCACCTCGCGAGGCCTAATTGGAAGTATGGGAAATTTTGAGTAATACTCGGACGCAAACATGGAAATAGCTTCTCTGTGGTTTGATGTTGATGCACCGGCTGTTGAGCCGCCAACGGTAACCCGCGAGCAAGTGCTGCCTTTGGGTAGCCTTTCTTGGGAAAACTTCGAGCGGCTCTGCTTTCGACTCGCGCATCGTGGCGGTGACGTAGAGGATGCTCGGATCTATGGCGAGCGCGGGCAAGCCCAGGAAGGGATTGACTTGTATGTCCGACGCGCAACTGGGGACTACGCGACGTGGCAATGCAAACGGTATCAGGAGTTAACAACTACAGATATCAGGGAAGCCGCCTCAAAGTTTTTAGAGGGTGATTGGGCAGGTCGAACTAAGTTATTTCGACTGGCCGTTGCGCCCAGTTTGAACGCAACTCAGTTGGCTGAGGAAATCGAAAGGCAACGCATACGATGCGATGCCGTGAACATCACCTTTGAGCCTTTGGATCGAGATCACCTCTCGCTAATGCTGAAAGACCATCCCGATTTAGTCGACGACTTCTTCGGTCGTTCTTGGGTCGAGGCATTTAACGGACCTGAGGCAGCGGCGAGCCTGTCTGGACGCAAACTCAGTCGGGAACAAAAGCTCAATGCTCGTCGTTTCATCCAGACCCTATATGCGACTCACTTCCAAACGGTCGATGGCGGCATCCCGGCGGCAGCCCCGGTATTCCGCGGCGCCATACCACCAGTGCCAGTCTTTGACCGCTATGTGGAACCGGCCATCGAACTTGTCGAATCCATTATCGAACAAGGACAAGCTCCGAACGTTCAGCCAGAGAGCAATACCCAGGACGCTGTCCAAGGGGTGCCAGCTACGGGATTTCGCAGGCGCGAAATTCGGACGAAGCTTGCATTGTCGGCAGGATTGGCGATCAGCGATCGCTTTCTCCTGCTCGGGGGCGCTGGCTTTGGGAAAAGTTCGGCTCTGCGAGTGGTCATCAACTCCCTTCTAAGCGATGGTGTCCGATTTCCAGCGCTCGCCAAGTCGTGGGGGCAGCGGCTGCCGTTGCTTCTGCCGTTCGGATTTCTGACAAGCCATTTTGCTGAAAATAAGACCCCCACAGTTGAGGGTGCGCTCAAGGCGTGGCTGATGGTGCTCGGGGCCAAGAATGACGTGTTGATCCTACTAGAGGAAATGCTGGAGGACGAACGCCTGCTCTTGCTTGTGGACGGCCTTGACGAGTGGCAGAATCGCGAGGCAGCCGTGACAGCGCTAACGGCTCTGACCACCTACGTCCAGACGCGACGGCTGCCTCTGGTTGCGACGGGTCGCCCGCTGGGTTTTGAGCGAATCAGCGACTTTGGCCCCGATTGGAAGCGCGCAAATCTTCTTCCACTTACCTCCGATCAGCAGCGGGAGTTCGCGAGTTACTGGTTCAGGCACTTTCACAAAGCAGAGGCGGTATCGGATGCGGTCGCGTTGGAGCAAGCGGTCATGCGCGATGCAACAGGATTCGTCAACGAGCTTTCTGAAGACCCAACCTTGTCCGAATTGGGCGGCATTCCGTTGCTGCTTTCAGTCATGATCTATCTACGACTGACTGGGCGTGTTCTTCCGCATAGTCGTCTTGCTGCGCTTGAGGAACTTATAAAGGCATTGCTGGAAGACCAACCCCGCCGCCGCGCTCAAGCAGCAATGCAGCGCGTCGATCAATCGGCGGCGCGTTCGCGACGTATCCGGCACGGAATTGAGTATCTCGCTTATTGCATTCACCAGGAACCCAACTCCATCGTCCTTTCAAATGAGCGTGCGGCACAACTCTTGAACGACTACTTCCGCTCCAATTTTGAACTACCCGCAAGCGAGGCTGATGATTGGGCCACTCGCGTTCTTGAATTGGGCCAGCACGAGTTCGGGGTTTTGGTGGCTCCGCAGGAACATCACGTCGGGCTGTTGCACCGGATCTTCCAAGAGTATCTCGCGGCAAAGCACCTCGCACGGCTTTCACTCGACCAAGTGAAGAGTTACTGCGCGAACACCGGCTGCAAGGCTCCTTGGCATGAAGTAACATTGACTCTGATGCAACTACTCGAGCGGCGGGACGACGTCGATGGATTGATCGACGAACTCCGCAAACCCGTGGCAGATTACCTTGATGAACCTTTACAACAAATCCTTCTCACTCGCGTCGCGGTGTCCGAGATCAACTGCTCACGCAGGAAGGCCTGCGAGTTGCTATCGCAGGTTTTTTCGTGGATCGAGTGCGGGCGATGGATGCCTCTACGCCGTGCGTTGGTGCAAGAAGTGGCAGCAGGTTTGGAGTCCGAACAAGTGGCTGCCCCGCTATCAGCCCGGGCAGCTCGGTGGTTCCCTGGCCGGGTAAAGTGGCTGCATGACATTCCCACCGCTGCGGCAGAGCAGCCCACGACCGAGACGGTTTCTGACCTACGCCTCGCACTGCACAATTGCGATAGCAGCTATGAATACCGAGGCATTGCCGAGGCTTTGGCGTCCTTCGCGCAAAAGTGCCCTGAATTGGTCGACGAGTTTCTTCAAATTTTAAGGGGGCCAGCGGAGCCGGAACTGATGGGAGCGGCGCTACACGCGCTTGCAACAGGATGGCCGACACACACGGCCCTGCCTTCCCTTTTGGAAGCTGCCAGCTCTGCGCCGGCGAAGGCACTTCGGTATGTGGCGATCCTGACACGCTATAAACGCGGTGAAAGCTCACTTGAAGTCCGCGATGCCCTCGTGGATTTCTGCCGCGAGGGTGAGTGGTCGTGGCCTTGGGATAAAGAGATCGTGACGGCATTGGTGACCGGCTGGCCGCGTGATCCTCAGCTCATGAGCGGAGCACTAGAGCGCATCCGCGGTATCGGATATCCCAAATCTTGGGCTTCCAAACCCGCAATGGAGTATCTGCTTCGTGGATGCCCCGGAGACGATGCAGTGGCGCGAATGCTGGCCGACCAACTGGCGAAAGAGGACCGTCACTATCCTGAGTTAGACATTCACGAGGTTCAAGAACCTCTCCTTGCCGGATTCGCCAAACATCCGCTACTGGTCCTCGCAGCCGAAGCATGGCTGGACAAGAATGCAGTGACGCATCATTCGCCCCTGGATATTGCGGTCATCGCAAAATTGGGAGGGACGCCAAAGTGCCGACGGGCTTTACTCGACTGGCTACGGCGAGGTGAATGGCATCCCGCATGGATTATTTCTACTCTTTTGGAGATGTCTGGAGGGGACGATCCTGAAGTTCATGCGGTTCTTGCCGACTACATACGCGACGAGCAGCGACGTTCGTCGGCAGTGCGCTGGTTGCCGGACATCGTCCCTGAGAGGGAAAAACTTGGCGTCATGCTCCGAGACATTTTGCGCGACGCCCATGTTTTCGATTCGTGTTCAGCTTTGGAGATTCTGGTGGATAAGGAGGGGCGCGACACACCAGACCTTTGGTCGCTGGTTGAATCAAGGCTTGCCAACGACAAGGGCGGCCATTATTGGCGGCTGGGCCACCACACTATTTTGAAAATCTGGCCAGAGCATCCGCTGATACGCCAGCTGGTGAAATCAACCATCTACGGCGAGGATATGTCGATTTCTGCGCTATGCCAGGTTTATGGAAGCGATCCTGAAATACGTCCACTCCTCGATAGCACCATGCATGTGCTGCATAAGGACCTTCGGGTTGAATTCGCTCGCGCCATCGAGCCATTGGTTAGGAGAGGTGTGCCAGCTGCTGTTGCCATCGCTGTGGAGTACAGAAACGAACCGAACGGCGAAGCGCGCACAGTTGCGGCGCGTGCATACGCGCGAGCCCGTATCCGGGAGGCCAGTAAAGTTCAGGACCTGATCGAAGCCCTCAGTGCGGACCTCGCCGGGTTCTCTATAGGAGGTCAGCGACAGCAAGCCGCAGCTGCTGCATTATTGGAGCTTGGCAGAGTCGACATTCTGGCTCAACAGCAAGAGGCCGGCCGGCCGCTCAAATTTAGCACATACTCGGACGCAAGACATAATTGGGAGTTCATAGCGACCGTGGTGGAGTATTGGGAATTTTTAGCCGAAGCTGTGCCCGACATATGGGAACGATTCGATAATTCGCCGATAATCGCCACCGAACTCGCAAAGGCTGGCAAAAGTGCTCACGCGCTCAGCCAAACTCAAGTGTTTGAAAACGAGGTCCGCACGGGAAAACAACTGAAGGTCGAGCAAGTGCGGGTTTTGATTGCACTGCACGGGCATAGTGCTCTCTTGCGCGACTTGTTCTTGGGCCGCCTGCAGTTCATGGCGAGGCAAAAAACAATGATGGAATTGGAAAGAGCTGCTTACGCTGCAATGGCTTCTTACCTGGCCGACCATTTCCACGGAGATGAGGCTGTCAGCCAAGTGATGCTCTCAATACCAAGGTCGTCATTGATTGGCGACGTTGTTTTCATTGCACTTTGTCAAGGATGGCCAGATGCACCGCCGATCGTAGCGGCCGCGGAGAAGTTGCCAACGCTCATCGAAGGGCGCGAGCCAGTCACCGCTTGGTTGTTCGCGTCTAAAGCGGACGCCGCCCTTATGGCAAGGTATCTCATGAGCTATCCAGACAAGCTCATGCGCAGCCATTTCGGAGAGCCGCGGGATGGAATAGCAGCGGTGCGCAATCGACTTCAAACGGATCAGGAGTGTCGGAATCTGGTGTTTGCTAATCTTCAAAACGCTACCGAGCTCAATACCCGAATTGCGCTAGCTAAGCTGCTCGCGCCATCGATGCGCAACGATCCGGCGTTCCATACTTGGATTTCGGATCAGTTGGGCGGTGCACGGGAAAACAGTCGCGTCATTTGTCAGCTCGCGTTTGACGTGCTTGCGAATGCGTGTAAGCCCGTCGAGTTCGCATTGCTTGAGGCGGCTTTGACCCGGTATTAGGAAGGACGGGGGGACGCTCTTGAGATGCTGAAATGTGACGAGAAGAACCGCCCAACAGACGCTTGCAACCGACGCAAGGGGCCGCGCGGTTGAAGCGGATCGTTGGCTGGCAGTAGTAGAAACGCAACACCTAAACAAGGAGGAGAGACGATCATGAGCGAGAAAAGGCCTATAACACCCCTATCAGAAGAGGCTGTGTCGTTCATCGAGTCTGAGTCCTTCGACGCCATTCTGCGTGCCGTCGATGAACTCTACATCAACGTGTCGTGGTGCGTGTGGCATGAAGGAGTTCGCATATTCGATGACTCCTATCCTGGCAACATGGGCGATATACACGTCATCCGTAATGAATGCCTTCGGGAACAGACGCACAATGATCACGCGGCGGAGATGATTCGGAGGGCGAGCAACAACGCTATCAAGTATTGCCTGATTAGAACGGAGCGTAACGTTGAGGCGGAACACCAACTGAGTCAGAACTTCAATTGGGTCTCATGGCATGAAAGAAGAAGAGACGATTTACGCGCGGCCCTCTCTAGACGCGACTTCAATCGGATCAGGTTGATATATTGGGCAGAACAGGAACATAACCCGAACGCCAGGCATCTGCTTTCTTGTGTCAGTAACTATTGGGTTGAGCAGCTTGTCAATGCCCTTTAAGTGAGTGTCTGACTCACGTATCAGCCAACAAAAACTTGCACACGCAAGTGAAGGATGCACGGACGCATCCTTCACTTGCGTGTGATATGGGGCCGTTGGGGTCTAAGGAAAGGATAGGAGATTAGCTAAAAGGAGGTGATTCTATAATGAGATCAGGATTACCGAAGCTCAGGGATGGCGTTGAGTCTCTTACGCTCGACCTGACAAACCTTCCACCCGTCGATGCCGCAGCGTCGACGGGGAGGTGGGTGTCCGAGGTGAGGGACTACGAGGGATACGGTCAGTTTCTCATCATCAGGTTCCCTTGCAAGGTGCTGCACCTTGTTGCGAACTTCCGTCCCCTCGAAGATGCGACGCTCAAGGTCATGATACGTGTGCACTTCCTGAACGCGTTGGAGAATAAAGCATACGCGTTTATTGAGGCATTGGATTCCACGAAGTACATCAATGGGATCGTCGATCAACTTTGGACGGAGAAATTCAGGTATCAGATCGACATGTGGGTGAATCTGGAGATGCAATGATGATTGACTCGCCTGGCATTTGCGTCTCAGTTTGATCGTTAGTGCGCCAGGCGCAGCCTGGCGCTTCTTATAGAGTGACCTGTCCTGGTTAATGGACAGGAAGTCTTTATCGGGCAAAGCTTAACCAGCAGCCCGAAGAGAATTGGGGTCAGACCTACACATTTGACAAAATATCAGGGTTTGTAAAATGTGTAGGTTTGACCCCGTGGGTTTTGCATATCAAGGGCCTGGAGCAAATGGGAGCTCATATCTCCCTTGAGCACGGCTATATCGATGCCCGGGCCAGATCACTTAAGGGGGCTGACATATATTTTGACATTGTTACCGTAACGGGCACTGAGAACCTGATGATGGCGGCTGCCTTGGCCGATGGTGTAACCATCCTGAGGAATGCGGCCCGTGAACCGGAGGTGGTGGCCCTGGCCTATGCCTTGAATCAGATGGGCGCTCATATAACAGGGGCGGGCACGCCCGTTGTGACCATTACGGGTGTTGACGGGCTTAAACCGGCCTCCATAACGATAATACCGGACCGTATCGAAACCGGCACTTTCATGATTGCCGCCGGTGTGACCAGAGGAGATATCAAGATCGTAGGGTGCGAACCGGCGCACCTTGCAGCCGTTATCCATAAAGTGCGACAGGCCGGCATCACGGTTGAGGAGGAGCCTGACGGTCTTCGCGTCGTCTGCGAGGCGACCATCTCCAGCGTTGACGTAAAGACGATCCCTTATCCCGGGTTTCCGACCGACATGCAGGCCCAGTTTATGGTGCTCATGTGTTTGGCCTCGGGCCTGAGCGTAATCTCCGAGACTATCTTTGAAAACCGTTTCATTCACGTGAGTGAACTCCAGCGGATGGGCGCAGACATCAAGGTGTCGGGCAGCACTGCAGTCATTCAGGGCGGAAAACCCTTGACCGGCGCGCCGGTTATGGCAACGGACCTGAGGGCGAGCGCATGTCTGATCCTTGCGGGTCTGGCAGCAGAAGGGACTACGGAAATCTCCCGGGTATATCATATAGACCGGGGCTATGAAGCCATTGAAAAGAAATTGGCTCAACTGGGCGCCCGGATCCGGCGGACCTGAGGATAGTGGAGGAAAAAGGCTGTATGCCAGGCCTCTGATCCCGGTCTTGCCGGCCCTTATGGGCGGAATCTCAACGGGTCTCTATTTGCCTGGCCTCCCCTGCACTTTCTTGGCTATTTGTGTTCTATTTCTTGTCTCCATTTTTTTCGCCGGAAAAGGGCGCAAGGTTCGCCTCCTTCCCCTCGCCCTTTTTTTTCTTCTTGGTTATTGGCTGCTTCAGGGCTGGATAGCCCCGGAGCTTCCGGCCAACCACGTTTCCCGTTTTATTGATGGCGATGCCTGGCACATCATCGGTTCGCTGGATGGCCGTCCTGAGCTTTTTCCCGATCGAACGCGTTTTACTCTCAAAGTGAAATCGCTGACAAGGAAACAGGTCTCTTATCCCGTCACCGGGTCCATACGTGTCACAGTGCGTGGAGATGTGGGAGACCTTGGCTCAGGAGACACGGTCGGCTGTCTGGCGAAACTCAAAGAGATCCGGAATTTCAATAACCCGGGCGGTTTTGATTACCGGCGGTATATGACCTTCCGGGGTGTCTGGGCCTCAGCTTTTGTCTCCAAAGAAGACTTGTTGATCAGATTGCATGGCCCGGAGACCAACCGGTTTAGTCAGGCCGTCGCCCGCTCAAGGCAGGCCGTATACGGCCTGCTTCAAAGGGCGCCTCCGCAGGAGGCCAGGGCCGTGCTGAAAGCCCTCATCCTGGGGGATCGAAGTGAGATATCCGTCAAGAGCCGAGAGGTATTCAATCGGATCGGCATAGCACACGTTCTGGCCATCTCAGGGCTTCACATCGGCATGGTGGCCACGCTCGCCTTTTTCGTTTTCCGGTATCTGCTGGCACGATCTCAAAGAGTTCTTTTGGCCGCCTGGGCAACCCGGGGCGCCGCCTTGATGAGCGCTCTTCCGGTGCTCTTTTACGGTTTGCTGGCCGGCATGTCGCCTGCCACCCAGCGCGCTGTGATTATGGTGATGGTCTTTCTCATCGCCATGCTTTTGGAACGGGAACATGATCCCATAAATACCCTGGCCGTGGCAGCCCTTGTGATCCTGATCGCAAGCCCGACGGCGCTTTTTGATATCTCCTTTCAGCTCTCTTTTGTCGCCGTTTTTTCCATCCTCTATACGCTGAGAAATCTTCCCTTTGTCTTACGGCTAAGGAGCGGCCCGCTTAGCGCACTAAAAAGGCTGGCCCTCTTTTTGCTGGTTTCCGCAGCGGCCATCCTGGGAACCCTTCCCATAACACTTTATTATTTCAATCAGATATCTCTCATCGGACTTTTTTCGAATTGCCTCATGGTCCCCTTGATCGGCTTTCTGGTTGTGCCGCTCGGTCTGCTTTCGGTTTTGTCCCTGCCCTTTACTTCCATGGGCGCCCTCTGGATCATGAAGGCTGCAATCGTCATCATGGACGGCGGAATGGGCTTGGCCGTTCTTTTTTCAAGAATCCCTTTTGCTTCCGTTAAGACCGTAACCCCCACCTTGATCGAGATCGGGCTCTACTACGTCCTGGCATGGATACTTTTTAACTTCAGGAAGACACGCCTGGCAAGGGGCGCCCTCATCGCCGTTGCGCTAATCGCTTTGGCGGATACGGCTTACTGGGCCTGGCAGCGATCCGGCAACGAGCAATTAAGGATTACGTTTATAGATGTCGGCCAGGGGAGCGCGGCCCTTTTGGAACTGCCCGGCGGGCCGTGCATGCTCGTAGACGGCGGAGGATTTTATGACAATCGTTTTGACGTAGGGGCGAGGATCGTGGCGCCCTTCTTGTGGCGAAAGAAGATTGCCACCGTGGAGACCGTTGTGCTTTCACATCCAAACTCGGACCACTTAAACGGGCTCCTGTTTATCGCCAGACACTTCAATGTGCGGGAAGTCTGGATGAACCAAGAGTTTGTGCCTGTCGAGCAGTACCGAGAGTTTCTGGAGATTATCTCGGAAGAAGATATCCGCATTATGGGGCTAGAGGAATTGTCGGCAACCAAGTCAATCAACGGGATTAGATTCCAGGTCCTTTATCCTCCTACGGACTTTCTTCAACGGAAAACCAAGGACCCCTGGCGGACTTTAAACAACAACTCTCTTGTCTTAAAGGTCTCGTTTGACGGGGTCTCTTTTCTTCTCACCGGAGACATTGAAACCGAGGCGGAAAAGGAGATTACAGGCCTTCGAGGAAACGCGCTTAAGAGCACCGTGTTGTTGGTTCCTCACCACGGAAGCAAGACCTCTAGTTCATCAGGCTTTCTGGAATCAGTCGATCCCGCCATGGCCGTCATATCAGCAGGCTGGAAAAACAGGTTCGGATTTCCCCACCGGGGTGTTCTCAAACGCTATGAAGCCAGGGGTTGTAAGGTGTTTCGCACTGATCTCGAAGGTGCAATCACGATTACCACAGACGGAACCGAGGTTAAGGTAAGACCTTTTTTGTGCGACTGAAAAAATGGTGGCTTCTCAAAAAGTCAGGGCTGTTTGCTTGCCACGGTATCCTCAAACCCACCCTTTACAATCCCCATAAATATTTGATAAGTTTACCCCAACGCGGCTCAGTTCGACGATCTTGGATCGCAAATTTCATCAAAACTCAAGTTATCCCAGCCCACGGCGAGCGAATCGGCTATACGAGGTCAAAAAATAGTCGCAGAGGAAGGCTTAAGTCTATTGGAGAAAATAAAGCTATAATCCAATGGATGTCCCCCAAATACCACCCCTCACAGGAGGAGGTACTATGTCAGAAAGTAAATTGGTCGTACACGAAAGCCAAGGAAAAGTAGTTCCTGATATTTGCGGAACGGCGGTGGAATTGATCAATGCGAGGACATCTGGTTCCCAAAAAGTCAGTTTTGCGAAACTGATAATAGAACCCGGAAAAAGGTCTCGTCGCCATTACCACAAGGAGACAGAGGAGATATACTATATCCTATCAGGATCAGGGAAAGTCATCATAGACGATGCGGAATTTGACGTAGGTCCAGGTCATGCCATGCTTTTGCCAATAGGTGTGTTCCATGAAATCGCCAATACGGGAGGCAATGACCTTGTTTTCGTGTGTGCTGATGCCCCTGTTTTTGATGAAAACGATGTCTATGAGGAATGAGCTACCAAAATATACCGTTCCACAAAAGCAACCATTTCCCGGCAGGATTCGGCGTTTTCCCCATGGCTGAGAAAATTTTCCTTGACACACCACCTCGCTCCATGGTACGCCACCTTGTAACATAACGGAACGCATAAAAACAGGCTACCACAATTCACGCCGTAACGGCACGGCGCAGTCCACGCGAGGTCTTGACTCTTATGGCCAAAATCACCATCCACCTTAACGAAAGCGAAGCAAAGCTAAAAAAATTGATCAAAGATTTGCAGACGTCAGGCCCTGAAACAAATCCTTATTTCAAAAGGTCGGAAAGCGAAATTGCCAAGATGATCCTTGATCCAGCCCTATCGAAAGCACACAAAAAGTATGTGGCGGCCGGGCAATAGGGATTGTCTCCAGATAGCCTTTATGATATAAAATAAGTTTTTTTGGATTAATCCGTGGAAACAAGCAGGCAAGTACTTGTTGATTGGCTTGAACGGGCGCTGGTCAAAATGCAGGGGGATAATGCTTCTGCCGGACCGCTTATGAGCGATAGCGTCATGACAGCTCTTCGTGAGCTACAAGTCTGTTTCAACCCTTTAATGCTCGAGAATTCAGATTCACGAACTCGACTTGTTGCTTTCTTCTTGAACGCCTATGTGGACTCCGTTTTTATGGATTTGCTTGGTGATACACCCGACGATACCGACGGAGTACTTCAAGCCGTAAGGGAAAAATTGTTCATGAATATCGTCGAAAACCTCGATTATCTCTTGGAATGCCTGAAAAATGGTGACAACGTGCTGGACGTACTTGAAAGGTTTGTCGCGTCTTATACGGATTCCGTTGGTGAACTGAACTATAAAGACATTCAACTAGGGGGGGGAAGATGAGCAATGTGGACAAGTCGGTTTGTCTGGATATCCTAGAATGGGGTCTGAGAAATAGCTGGTACTATTACCAGAGTGGGCAACTTGGTAAGGCTTACTATAGCCTGGACACTGCTATCCTCGGAGATGACTTTGAAACCAAACGGCCTCCTCAGCACGAGGTGATCAAGGCATTGGTCGAACAGTCTATTATCCGGATCCACGAGATTGAGCGACAAGAACCGTTTGATCGGCTTGCTTTTATTGACAAAGCTGGACATGGGCCTGTTGGAATGATTGCCCTTTCGAGCTTCCTTATTATGAAGTCAAAAAAGGATGGGATGTACGTGCGGCCTTACCGCAGGACGTTGCGGTCGATGACAAGAGGAAAGCGTCCTAATGTTGGTGAGAAGATTTTGATCGTTAGCGACGTAGCGACGACTGGTCAGACGATATTAAAAGCGGCTTCTAAGCTTTG
The DNA here is from genome assembly GCA_016930875.1 of Deltaproteobacteria bacterium. NCBI lineage: Bacteria > Pseudomonadati > Myxococcota > Myxococcia > Deltaproteobacteria bacterium. The sequence continues at coordinate 11,741 of JAFGFW010000004.1, forward strand.
GGAGGCTGGTGCGGTAGTAACTGGGGCTCTTGTCGTTTTTGATCAGGATCTAGGAGCTACAGAAAACTTGCGTGTCAAAGATATTCCGCTCTATAGTCTGATTACAAGAAACGAAGCTCAGAAGGCTCCCAATCGCAATATTACTTTTCCTGAAGGAGAGGCAGTAGTCCTCCGCGAGTTTGGTGGCGTTATGTGATGTTTTCTGCCTATGAGAAAAGGAACTGCCTAGAAGCCCTCCAACGTTTTCGTTAAGGGCTGGATGTATGAACTGCTGTGCACACCAAAATTGTTTCAGAAACTATTACCCTTCTTGAGTCCGGAGATGCCCAGTGCAGGCAGGAAATAACTTATCACAACACCGGTGACAATCCTTTCGATTTCTCTGGAATTTTCCAGATTTTTTTCCACAAAGACTGTCACGAATTTTTAATCCCCCCCGGTCCTTGCCCAATCTCGCCACAGATAGTAACGGTGTCAGAAGAACCTTTTCAAAAAAGGGTTCAGTGTTCGCTGTCTGGTTCGCTAGACTCTGGAGCTTCGGTAAGTTTTGCTCTCGAATACAGGTGGAGCTCTTTTCGCAATGACGCTGGGTTCAAGAGAATATCTGGAAGGTTTGAGTCCTTGACTACCTATAACCTCACTGTTGTTCCCAATGACAATTCCTTCTCTGGCCACTTGATATATGTAAAGGATGGGGACGATATTCTTACCCGTCTCCGGGATTACAACGTCACGGAAGAAGGTCATCTTATTGTTACCAGACAACATCTTGGCCCAAATTCGAACATGGACATTCGTATTAGCGCAAGAATACCGCGAATTGAACTCCCTGTAGTTGATGACATCGCTCGGCGTTATGAAGGTTCTTTCAATGGACAATATGTTGTGCTGGCAATCCTCCACTTGCTAAGGGATTCTTTGGCCTTTTTCGAAAGGCTTCTGACTATGGGGGCTCAAAAAGAAAATATTTTTGTGTTGGGAATTCCATATTCTTCAAAAAGCGAAGTGATCGACCATTTATTACACGACGGTTACCAGGTTACAGTAGCTCCGAGGGTTCATTATTTTAGTGAATTTGGGAATTTTGTTCGGGAGATACTACAAAAAGCTCTCCACCAATGCAAAACCACCGAGAGGGAATTGTTGATCATCGAAGACGGCGGATACGCCGCTCCCCTTTTTCATACAGATGCTGCCTTTTCAGGCGACCTGGATTTGTGTGCTGGGGCAGTCGAACAAACTGCGAACGGAATTTGGGCAGATCAAGAGCTGGAAAAGGCTGGTAAGTTGGCATTTCCCATTATGAACGTTGCTGAGTCCAATATTAAAAAAGAACAGGAATCTCCATTAGTCGGTCAGGCGATTATTCAAAACATCAATGCACTTCTTGCCGGTTATGGCGAGGGGTTGACCTCAATGAAAGTTGGTCAGTTAGGATTTGGTTCCGTTGGACAGCCTCTGGCAAGGCAAATTCAACAAGATGGCGTCGACCTGACAATTTATGATCTTGATGAAAACCGGCGCGAGGAGGCAAGGAGAGAAGGCTTTGCTGTTGTCGACACAGCGGGAGAGTTGTTTCCGCGCAAGACGCTTATTATTGGTTGCACAGGGAAAGAGGTCGTTGGTTTAAATGAGCTCAGGCAATTGGACCGAAGTGTGTTTTTCGTCAATGCAAGCTCAAAATTACGCGAGCTAAAATACCAAGAATTCCTCGATGTTGCAACCAAGAATAAATTAGTGAGAGGAATAGGAACTGAGTATAGGCTAAAAGGCCGACAAGGCATCGACATTCGTCTTTTGGCAGACGGATTTCCTGTAAACTTTTTTGAAAAATCTGAGAGTATACCAGACAAACAGATTCAGTTTATTATGGCTCTTCTATTAAGTGCTGCAGGCCATATGATTACAGAAAATATTACTGATCCAAAAATTGTGGAAATCCCGAAAGAACTTGAAGATACGCTGCAACATGTGATGAACTTGCATGAGGAACCCGGGCTGATCAAGATTAGAAATTAAGGAAGGTTTGTCATGGAAAAAGTAATCGAAGCATTCAGCGACCGACTTCTTGCGCAGATTGATTCGAAGAAGAGCTTTGTTGTTGCCGGGCTCGATCCTGAGTACCTGAAAATTCCAATTGTGTTTCGCAAAAAACATGCTCGAAAGTTTGGAAACACTTTGACAGCTGTAGGAAAATCCATTGTTGCGTTCAACAAGTGCATCATAGATATTGTGGCTCCTCTTGTGCCTTGCGTTAAACCCCAGATTGCTTTCTACGAAATGTACGGACTTGAGGGTCTAAAAGCTTTTGTCGATACCGTCGCTTACGCGAAGAAAAGAGGATTAATTGTCATTGAGGATGCAAAACGGAATGATATAGGTCATACTGCTCGTGCATATTCGAACGGTCACCTAGGTATGGTAGATCTTGGATCCGCACCCGAACAACCTATTTTCGATGTAGATTCGATTACTGTCAATCCTTATTTGGGATCGGACAGCATTAGTCCATTCCTTAAGTCTATAGAAAAGTATGGGAAGGGAATCTTTGTGCTTGTAAAAACTTCTAATCCTTCCTCAGTCGACATTCAAGACTTGGTTTTACGGGAAGGCAACATTCGACTATTTGAGCATGTTGCTACACTTGTCCATGAATGGGGAAAAGGTTCAATCGGATCAAGAGGTTATTCTTCGGTCGGAGCTGTCGTCGGAGCGACGTTTCCGCAACACGCTACGAATCTTAGGAAGATGATGCCCCAGGCTCTCTTCTTGGTGCCTGGATACGGGGCGCAAGGAGCCTCTGGAAAAGACGTAGTCAACTGTTTCAACAAGGATGGATATGGGGGGCTAATAAGTGCCTCAAGATCGATCAACTATGTTCACGGTAATGATCTAAATATATCAAAAGATTCTTTCAAAAATTTCGTCAGGACAGCCGTCGATAACATGAACAATGATATTAATAAGTCTTTGATGGTCAAAGGGCTCCTTCCCTGGTAGCGCTATGAGAGCCTTCCAGAGGTTGTACGACAGGGGTATAATATTCGCTCCCGACTTCGTTGAACTGGATAAGTGCTTCGAAATAATTGGTAAATGCAGGGAATACTTCAGCGCTGTTAAGTTGGGAAATCTAACGCTGTACCAACATGGGATCAAGGCTGTGAGGGAACTGAAAGAGCAGTTTGATATACCAATAATATGCGATTTCAAGCTCATGGACATACCCGACATCGCCGAAAGAGTCTTGGGATTAGGAGCCGAAAACGGAATGGACGGCGCTATGATTTGGGGGCTGGCTGGAGAGGAGACGATTTCTAGGTGTATTGCTTCATTTCCTGAGATCATGATTTTTGTGCTAACAGAATATACTCACAGCCCCGAAGCTATCAGTCGAAAGGTCGGCGACCAAATGGCACACATGGCTGCCGAGCTTGGAGCATATGGTATTCAGGCACCGGCAACACGTCCAAGGCGTGTAGAGGAACTCCGAGACATAATTGGGGAAGAACTCAAGATCATCAGTTGTGGAGTTGGACATCAAGGAACACCTTATGGCCATGCAGTGAAACATGGAGCCGATTTCGAGATCATTGGACGATCAATTTGCTTTTCCCAGAATCCCGCCGCAGAGTCCGAGAAAGCATTTAACGCCATTCTTTTAGCTCAAGCCACCACCCCCTAATGCCGGCGTCTCAATGTAACCGTCAAACCAACTCAATCTTCACAAGGTCCCCTCTCCGTGTCATTATGAGCGCCGATTTTTTAAGGAGATAATAGGGACGTTCGTAAATAAGTACAGTGGTTGGGTGGGTCCGTTGCCTATTTACTTACGTCTCTAAATACACACAGGAAGACCAAAGTGCGGCCTTTATGATCTCTGTGCCTGCGCCAACTCAGCCACCATCTTGTTTTGCTTCTTGACTCGAGGTATAGTCTGGATGGTGGGTTGCCTGGAAAAGGGAATTTCATGGTCTCCATCTATCGACCGAAAATCAATCGCTAGCAAAAAAAGTGTATTGATCCGAATTTCTCTGAAATAGCAGGAGGCCTTCTGGTGTCGTCCCAAAAACTAAATAGGGCGGTAAAATGATTTCTGACGTTACGATCTATTTTAAAGAAAATTGGGTTGATGAGCGCGGATTTGAGGAGTCTTTAAGTAAGGCTGTCCCAGAACCCCATCAGGAAGATATTTCCAAGGTCTCCTTCCATGTGCCCAAGAATTGTAAGATAATGATAGATTCAGGGATTCGCCTTTTAAGTCTGGCTAAGCAACTGAACCATGTTGGAAAAGAAGTCACCTTAATCTTCGAGGAAGGCGAAGATGGAACGATGGGTTATCTGGACAGGATTGGCTTTTTTGAACATCTAAACGAGGAAATAATGGTTTTGCCAGATAGGCCGTACTTTTCTGGGGCGAAGGTTTTTCGAGGATTTAACGAGGGGTTGGTTGAGATCGCTGGCATCAATCCAGGGCATCAAGACCCTGAGGTGCCTGGTAGACTGTCCGATGTGCTTGTCAAAAACATAAGTCACATAGAAGATTCCGATATGCTTGAAACTGCAACATACACGGTTTTTGCTGAATTGATAGATAATATATTTAGACATAGTTCCACTGAACTCGACGGTTTTGCTGCTTTACAGGTGTACAAAAACGGGGGGAGAGCCAAAGTCGTTGTTTCTGATAGTGGGATGGGGATTCTTGAAACCTTGAAGCCAGTTTTGAACCAGAATAATTCAAGGTTTAAAAGACGTTCCGACACTGACCTCATTGTTGAGGCGTTCAGCAACGGTCTGTCAAGGTTTGGAAAAGGAAATGGATGTGGCCTTAAAATGTGCGCAACTCAGGCGATGAAGTTCAAGGCCGAGCTGGATGTTCGGCTTCCAAACTCCAGGGTCCACCTTTTGCCTTCCCCGAACGGGTATGTGCCAGCTATGGCATATTGTTACGATGCAATCCCTCTCATCTGGGGCACTCATATTTGTTTCGATTTTTTCCTTGACAGATGAAAGAAGTTCTGTTTCACTGAACACGATGAATGAGAACAATAGGGTAATCATCCTTCGTGATTATATGGAAAGAGCCGATGGGTGGGGTCACGAGGAAGGACGCAAGGTTTTCAACGCGCTTTTAGCCGCCGTGGAGAAAACGCCAGCCATCCGTATTTTTAGAATATCTCTTGATGGAGTGAAGAGGACTGATGCTTCATTTCCCAGAGAGAGTGTTGTTGAACTAGCCAGGCGATATCGTGGGATCAAGGGTTTTTGTCTAACGAAAATTTCGAACAAGGACCTTCTCGACAACTGGGATGCGGCTGCTCTCAAAAAAGAACAACCGTTGATGGTTTGGAGCGAAGATCAATACCAGGTGATCGGACCGCGCCCCAGCGCAGGAAACAGGGAGATTTTTGAACTTGCTGTTAATCGTGGAAAGCTTACTGCATCGGCGGCTGTCAAGGAGTTGGGAATCAAGATTACAAATGCGAGTAACAAATTGAAACAGTTGGAAGTTAAGGGTTTTCTGCTGAGGGCAGACGATATCGCCGAAAGCGGGGGTAAAGAGTTTGTTTATTTTTCCATTAAATGATTTTTTTTATGGTTTCGTTCATTATGTTCACTGAACGAGAATATCGAGAAGGGAGGTGAAAGCTCATGGCAAAGAATCCACCAATAGGCGACGGTCGACGAGTTGGGACGGTGCGTGAAAGGTCCCAGACTTATAACCCGAAAAACGACCGTTGGGTTAAGAGGGATGCGAACACAGGACGATTCATGGACCAAAAGAGCGATGAAAAGCCTTTTAAAGGGGTTCGCAAAGAGCGGTAACATTTGTGGGGGCGACATAACTGAGCCCCTTTTCGTTAATCTGAAAGCAAATGTGGGGGTAACAATGATTACGCTTAAACAAATTCAAAGAAAATCGACCGTGCTGATTTTATTGGTTATTTTGACACTTTCCGGCTGCGTCACAATACCCAGCGAAGCACCTGAGCTATCGACAGAGCTGGGTAACAGGATCAGCTCAATCGAAAAAGCTCATATAGGCCTACTTCACAGTTTTTTTGATGAGAAAAGAAGCCAGGTTGACGTGTTCGTTCTTAACGAATGGGTTCCGACGTTTGCGGAGGAAATCTTCAAAACAGAGAAGATAGCAAAAAGATGGGACGAAGTCGTCAAATCTGGAGATAAAGTTGATCGCCTTGAATTTTTGGTAAGGCTGGGGCCTAGACTTCAGGCAAAGATCAACTCCAAAAGATTGGAATTGGTTAAGCCTCTGGATGACCTTGAAAGGTCTATTGAAAGGAAGCTCAGAGATGAGTACCAGCTGGCAAAAGCAATTAATAATAGCATCACGAGTTTTCTGGTTTCTGCATCGAAGGTTGATGAGAACCGAAGGCGGTACCTTGAGACCATCGGTGTGACTAATAAGGATATCGCAGGAGTGCTGGATGAAGTGGACTCTGCCGTTAACATGCTTCTAGGAAAGGCTGGGAGCGTTTCCAAGGGGGCAAATGTTGCAGAAGAGTACCTTGCCAAACTGAATAATGCACTTGAATCAATCAAAAGTAAGGAGGGCAAGTGAGATGGCAATCAATTGGGATAACTTCGAAAAAGGGCTAGATGATGAAATCAAAGCAGCCGGTAGCAGGACGGACGAGAGGCTTGCGTCAAGAATATCGTCACTGACAAGACTGACAGATGAGGAAGTTGTGGAGCTTTTTCCGGAACCAGCTGATCTTGAGCAATTGAAAGACCTAATGAGAATAGTCAAGTCCGCGGAAGGCCAGAATGTGAAGGTGACCAAAATTGTGGAGAACATAGAGAGCTTCGCAGGAATTGTCGTAAAGTTGTTGGACAAACTGTCGTAATATTACTGACAGTTTTCGTAGACATTGTTGGCTATTTTGAATCAGACGCCTCAATAGCCCCGGAGGACTAGTTATGTCTATAGTCAAATCCGGGGACGCTATACCCATTTTGACGAATTACATATGGTGTCCCCTGATTTTGCCCGGATTTCCGTCAGACAGACTCTGATTGTTGAATTTTGAGAAGCCGTCTGAACAAAAACCTGTATTGCCCGTAGCTAACTTCGGCCTGCATTGATCCGTTCTACCGGACTATGGCCGAGTTCATGGTGATGAAGACCGGGCCAACTCAATAAGCTATGGGGTCACCCATTAAAGGAGTCGTCAAGAGAAAAAACACCCCCCTGGGGCAAAAATGCCCTCTGTTTTTCATTGACGAAACGGTCTGGCTTTCCACGTCGGACTCGGCCCGATACTTCGGCTTTGTAGGATGCGGTAATTGATCCGCTCCAGTCACCCATCGGGATCAAGGCATTGTTCTTTGACAAATTGTCTGAACAGCCCATGGCCTTGCCGGCCCCAGAAAAAAATCAGGGTACTAGGGTCCATTGGATTATAGGTTTACAATTTAGTAGATGGGAAAAGCACGGTGTCTCGGTCTGACACACTTGTCTTCCAGTCTAAAGCGGAAACGAACTGATCAAACCTTAGCGGAGGGGAGTCGCCATGAAAATTGATGCCCATTATTATGCCGTATTGTCTTTTTGCCGGGCCTGTGGATTCAAAAAAGAAAGTGCCGGCGTGGTCGCGTATGCTTCTCAGTTTGTCGATGATGCAAAGATCAACCACATAGTGCTTAAAGAAGACCCTAAAAATGAAGGTATCAAGGTTGAGAAAATTCAAGGGCAATTTTCTTTTTTAAACATGGCAACATGCCATAGCTACACCCGCGTAAAGACTTTCAACTATAGTGCCATGACGCATAACACGTGTGCCTTCCACTTTGTCCCCCGCTGCGATGGCCCAAACTTCCCCAGAAAACTGAAGTGCAAAGAAGAGTCTCCTGTTATTTTGGATATTTTGAAAGACGCCAAGAAAGAAGACAATCTTGTAAAATTGGGGATCGTGCTTCATGCCTATGCCGACACCTTTTCCCATCAAGGATTTTCCGGCCTTATCAGCAAGGTGAACGACATTAAAAAATGCAAAATCATAGGCTCCACACCCTGGATCTGGGCAGACAAGCTGCCGAGGCTTGTCACGTGGCTCCGCGAGGGCAGGGATCACGACTTTATTGACAGGTTAACCGACACCATTATTCCCGGATACGGCCATGGTCAAGCCATGGTCTATCCTGACCTGCCCTATCTGCGGTGGTCCTACGAATATGACTTTACGGACGAGTTTTCGACGCAGTACACACCCACTGGGGAAATCGATAATAGGCTAAGGTTCAAGAAGGCCTTTGAGCGTATCAAAGGACACCTCCAGGAATACCTCAAAAACCATCCGAAACACGTCGATGACCAATTGCGGTTCGACGCATTTTCAGCCCTTTTTGATGCCCTCTTGGCTAAGAAGAACGACAATCAACGGATAGAAAACTGGAAAAAGGTCATGGTCGATCACGGACTTTTCCTGCCGAGCGATACGGAATATAAATACCATGAAGACCGCTGGCTGAAAGCGGCCTTTAAAAACTTCGAAAGAAAGAAATTCCACCGGAGGAAAGTGACGGGCGTTAACTTGGCGGAAGACTTTGAGAACTCTCACTGGTACCAGTATTACAAAGGTGTTAAATGGTATAAGGAAAAATTCTTTGGGTACTGCAAAGATCACGGCCTAGAGATCCCCAGATAGGTACCGTCGTTTCCTTCTTCAGGACCAAACCGGACGGTGTGCTTATCTACCTGATGGTCCCCCAACTGTCCCCAGCAGCGCGTTCCCAATAAAGATGAATGTTTCTGAAAAGATATGAAAACCTGGTATTCATCATCAATGGTTATGGCTTTGGCTCACCAAGGGATGAAAGTTCCTTAAGCATCAACAACAAGGTATACAAAAAAGATTTGATGTACACGTTCCTTGATCTTTTCTTCAGCGTATTTCATGGCAGCTTGGTTGTACTTAATCTAACCGGTTGGGCGTGGAGAAGGACACGACGCATACATTTGATAGCTATCGGCCTAACTATCTTTTCTTGGTTCGGTTTAGGAATATTTTATGGTTGGGGTTACTGCCCTTCTACGGACTGGCATTGGGAGGTCAAGCGTGAACTCGGAGAGACTAACTTGCCGAATTCATACGTCAAGTACTATGCAGATAAACTAACAGGATTTACATGGGACCCTTTGGTTGTGGACGCGGCAGTCCTTATTCTGGGTCTCTTGGCATTTGCTCTATCATGTTGGCTGAACTGGCGGGACTGTACTTCTGATAGGTATGCACGGCGCCATGATTCATTGCGGGGTCGGTGTGGTCGGGGGTAGAAAAGGGCCGCAACCGATTCGCATGGCAAAAACGGTGGTGCAGGCCGGGTTTTGTTAATTCGGACGTAGGTTATTTGATATTGACGAGGATTTCGGATCTTTGGTTTTCGATCTTGACTGTTTCCTCAAGAGATACTTCACGCACCCCCGTGGGGTGTCTTCTTCAAAGCCAAGCTCTGGGCGTAGATGTTTACTCCATGTCGGCGTCGATGGGCACCCAACGTCCATTGGCGATTTTGTATACATAAAGATTTTCCATATACTTTAAAAAGGCCAGTCCTAGGGTAAAGGGCGTCCAGAAGCAGGCCGTCATAGCATAGTCCCATTGCAAGCTGAGATGGTAGCGATACTTGCCGATTTCAATCCGGGCAAACCATTCGCGAAGCAGCACGGTCCAGAATATCGGTATGCCGATGCCGAGAAGAAAGGCGAACACGGCAACCCCCCATCCGTACAAACGGCCCATGTGGGAAACAAAGAATCTTGGGGTTGATTCATCTTTGCCAGGAAGGTGCCGGCAGGTTGCTTTCCCCTCATGGAAGGTGTGTTCGGTGAGCCATTGTATCAATCCATAAAAACCGATACCCAAAGCCACGGGCAACGAAAACGTCGAGACCAGGGCTGGAATGACAAACAAGGGGGAGATTTTGGTGGCACTGACAAGGGTGAACTGAATAAGAAACCACACACAACATGCCGCCGGGCCGTAAAACAGCGGCCATGGAAATGCGTCGGCAGGTCGGAGTTCGAGCGGCTTGCCGTCGATTCTCACATGTTCGGCTAAAAACCCGAAGAGCAATCGCAGCCCCCGTCTGAAGCCGACCAAGGTGACAAGATAACCGAAGGAGCGCACGTTGTTTAGCAGGAGTTCCTTCCAGGTAAACGGCACGGCCTCGACTTTGGGCTCCCTCCGGATGTCTGCTTCCGAGCGAGTCTTGACTCTAAGCCGCTCTTCGGCCAAAGGCCAAGAAGAACTGTCACTGGGTGTTTCCGTTTGGCTATCGGGTATCTTTGCCAGCGTCGCGCCCAGGGCCGTGGCCGTGGAAAGCAGACTTTTTCCCGGCAGGTATGGATTTGCACCCTCTAAGAATTCTTGGGTGTGGCTGTCGACGATGATTTGACCACCAGTGCGCAGCAAAAGATTGACAAAGTTCCTGATGGAGGATCGGAGGTTCTCATCGGCCACGTCCGGGAATTCAGCATATTGGACTTTGGCGGCATCGATCAAAATCGGGCGCTTGAGATTCCTGGTAAAGACCAGGACACGAAGGTTCTCTTCTTCGTCTTCGCTGAAGACGGACAGAAGTCGGATATCGTGCACTGCAATTTCGCTCAAATCCATGCGATGGACGTCAATACCCGTTGGCGCAGCCGTGACCCGAGGGCATTCAAGCGGGAAAAAGGACAATGATTCCCGGTCGGGCTCCACACCCACCACCATTCGCCCCCCGATTTTCTGCAGCTGACGAGTCTTGGACACGGTCTTTTTAACCTTGCACACGGCGCCTGCCCGCAGCATCACCGCAGCATATTTTTGGGCCGTTTGATAATCGATGTCTTTCTTGACAACAACGGGCCTGCCCTGGAAAAGATTGGCAATGTCATCCTTGCTTTTCTTAAAGCAGGAGGCGAGGTTGACTCTTACCTGATCCAGGGCATGATTGGGGGCAATTTGACCATCGTAGACGACTTCATAGTTTTGCATGACCCACTCCTTGGCACCTATTTTGGACTCGCATTAAATCATATCGGCCGAGCGGGCCAAGTTATTAAGTTATAAGTGACAACCGAAAGCCGTAATCAGTGGCACAGGACCAATTTGGGGTGCTATAAGGATGTTTTTAGGGGCAAAAAGGAGGATATAGGGCTAGTAGACATGGCCGGAGCACAAAGACACTACCTTCCAGGACAAGTTTGGCACATCACCGATCGTTGTCACAAGACGGAGTCCCTCCTCAAGCTTGCAAAAGATCGACCAAGGTGGCTTAAGTGGCTTTTTGAGGCCAAGGGGTAACAGTGTTCTTCACTTTTAGAATGGTTCTGTGAAGCATTGGAGAAATACCGCTGGGGTTTCAAGACTTGACCAAAAAACGCTGAATCTGTCAGATGATGTTAAGAAGGCACTGAAAGACATGGCATTCTAACGGCTCAGATGCTTTGTTGATCCATCTCAATAACGGATTAAGGAGAGGTAATAGCGTGTTAGGGTCCATCGGATTATAGGTTTGCAATTCAGTGCCTCTGAAGATCTTTGAAAGCGGTTTGATTGGCACAAAGGCAAAATGGGTTTTATACACCAAAATCGGTGCATTTCATGAAAGCTTTCATCTATTTATGCACCAACATTGATTCTGGACAAAGAATTCATTATTTTGGTGTGATCCACGCAGCATTTTGCCGACTTCGCCAGCCTACTCCGCCGAAGTGGCAACGGCTACGAAGGCCGGGAAGTAGCCTTTGGCTACGAGCTCTCCGTCCGCCTGCGGGCCGAAGCCTATGGCGGAGAGCCCGAAGGCTACGGCCCGCAGGCGGACGGCTGAAAGCGTTTTATGCACCATACGATAAATCCGGCACTCAATTGAATCAGTATGTTGCCAAAGGCAAAACTGGTGCGTTTGTCGTTTGGCTATAGGGTCTTTTTTGTCCGTCAATTATTGGTTGGGCTTAAAATATCATCTTGACTTACGCATTATTATAAGTACAATGTACATATGAATGAGTTACGGTTTGAATGGGATGATCGGAAGAAAAGGGCTAATATCAAAAAACATGGCATTTCTTTCGATGAAGCGCGCACGGTCTTTTACGATGAGAATGCCATACAATTTTTCGACCCCGACCATTCAGAAGATGAAGACCGTTTTATCCTACTTGGGATGAGTCTTAAACTTCGGATTCTCGTCGTCTGCCACTGTTTCCGAGAAAGTGAGACGGTTGTTAGAATTATATCGGCCAGGAAGGCGGATAGAGATGAAGAAAATGAGTATTGGAGGCATAGACGATGAGAGACCATTACGATTTCTCCAAAATGAAAGGGCGTAAAAACCCTTACATCAAGTATCTAAAACAACCGGTAACTATGCGGCTGGACCGTGACACCGTTTCCTATTTCAAGTCCATGGCGCAGGAAACAGGTATTCCTTATCAGAACTTGATCAATCTTTATCTTCGTGACTGCGCGGTTCATCACCGAAAACTACACATGAAGTGGCATCCTGAAAATGCCGAACAAGGCGTTTGAGATTTATCGGAAAGATTGAAGACCTTCGTTTTGAATGCAAAGGGGCGCCTTATCACTTGCCTGATATTAAAAATAAACAAGAGTTGTCTGGGATAGTGGACGTCCATCGGATGATAGGTTTACAAGTCTCTGAAAAAAAACGCATACGAGGAAACCATGACTGATATCCGGCCTCTCAAATTAAGCGACCGTCCCAAAGTAGGGGAGTACCTTCGGCGTTATCCCCCGGAAGTTTCCGAGCTGACGTTTACCAACCTTTTCGTATGGCGGCATTCCAGGCCGATCTTTGTTGCCGAGGTGGAAGATTCCATGGTTTTTTTCACCAAAGGAGGGGACGGCAGCGGAAAGGCATTCATTTTGGGTCACCCCCTTGGAGAGGCTTCATTGCCAGGCTTTGCAGAAGGCCTGAGGGAGGACGTGGCGGGTTTTATCCGCATTCCCGAGGCAACTGCAAGAACTTTGGAGGCGGCGGACCTGGTGGTTGCCCCGGACAGGGACAATTCGGACTACGTTTATCGGGTGACGGACCTGGCCGAGCTGGAGGGACGTCACTATTCCAAGAAACGCAACCACATCAAACAATGTCTTTCCGACTACGCTTGTCAATATGAACCCCTTTCCTCCTCACTGGTCTCCGAGTGTCTGGACATGCAGGACCGGTGGTGCGAGGCGCGCCAGTGCGGACACCATCCGGGACTGTGCAAGGAGTATATAGCCATCCGGGAGATGTTTGACCATTATGAAAAGCTTCAGCTCCTGGGAGGGGTCATTCGCATTGACGGCGCCGTTCAAGCCTATGCCGTTGGAGAGGCATTGCGGCCCGAGACCGCCGTCTGCCATTTTGAGAAGGGCATGCCGGGATTTCAAGGGCTCGGTCAGCTCGTGAATCAGTGGTTTGCCAAAAATGCGTTGCAGGGCTTCCAGTTTGAGAACCGGGAACAAGACCTGGGCATTCCGGGGCTTCGGCAGGCCAAAAAGAGCTATCACCCGGCCCACATGGTCAACAAGTTCAATGCGTGGTTTTCCCCTGCCGACACGGGCCTCCCCTTGCCTGTTGATCCCCATGAATGTGCCAAACACGGAGTGGATGAAGCATGACGTGTAGGTAATAGGGGATGGGCTTGTCACAGATCTAAAACAATTGGATAAGTACCCGTATTGCGGCCACAGCGTTTTGATGGACAAAAGGAAAAACAGCTGGCAGGATGTAGATTACGTTTTAAGGCTTTATGGCAGCGAGCGTGCAGGCGCTCGTAGACGTTACCGGCAGTTCGTTAAAAAGGCAATCGCTGAAGGCAGAA
>JAFGFW010000005.1 GCA_016930875.1 Deltaproteobacteria bacterium
AGGAAGAAGGGATGAATATTAATGGGAGTTATGCTTCGTTAACATGTCATTTCGCTACGCTGTCATTATTTGTCATTTAGTCATTTATTGGCTTTTTTGCCGATGGAATTGATGTAATTGTTAAGTTTCAGACCGATGGTATCAATATCCTTTCGCATAGATCCAAAATCTTCATCATTGATCAATCCCCTATTCTTCGCTTTGGTGATCCAGGTTATGGTTTCGTAAAGAGACCCTCTGCCATAATAACAAAATTGCCTGTTTTCCTTGTAATAAAACCGTCCATCGCTTCGCTCAAATTGGCGGCGACTGAATCTGCTGCTCTAACCAACTGCTTTCCTATCGTATCTTTGGCAAAAAAATCCCACTTAATGACAATTTCCCAGATTCTTTGGCCAATATCCATAGCAAGCTGGTAAACCTTAAGTTCTTCCAATTTCATAACTCATTACCTCGCGTATTCAATGACCCAGTGACCTAATGACTTAAATTTTCACTCCACCAACCCATGTTTTATGACATAATGCATTAGTTCAGCATTGTTTCTCATTTTCATTTTTTTCAGAATACGGGATCGGTGGGTGCTGATGGTTTTTATACTCAGGCAGAGTTCCTCGGCAATCTCCTTAAGCGTTTTTCCCGAAGCAATCATGCGCATGACCTCATACTCACGATCGGAGAGCTTCTCGTGAAGTGGTTTTTCTGCATCCCTTTCCAAATCAAACGCTAATTTTTCGGCAAGAGAAGCACTGACATACCTTCCACCCCGCGATACTTTTCTCACAGCCGTTATTAATTCATCCGGCAAGCTTTCTTTGGTCAAATATCCGGAGGCCCCTGCCCTTAAAGCCCGCACCGCGTATTGTTCTTCAGAATGCATGGTCAATATCAGAACCGGGAGTCCGGGTCTTTGAGTTCTTAATTGTTTTAGAATATCCAATCCCCTTGTTCCGGGCATGGAAATGTCCAGTAACACCATATCGTAGTCATTTTTCCATACCTTATCTAGCACTTCCTGCCCATTGCTGGCTTCATCAGCCATAACCATGTCCGGATTGCCCTCGAAAATCTGCTTCAGGCCTTGGCGAACGATTGCGTGGTCATCAGCGATGAGTATTTTGATCATGGAGCGTCTCCCATTTGCGATTTGCAATTTGCGATTGTTCACTTTTTTGTAAGGGTTCACGGCGGTATTGCCTGGCGTGTCATTGCGAGCAGTCCAGCAGTTGCTCGGAGACCGGCTCGACCTGGGGTTCATGGCGGTATTGCCTGGCGTGTCATTGCGAGCGGAGCGAAGCAATCTCATAATTCGCCATACAAATCAAACCATTTCCTATTTCTGCTGTTAATCAGGTCAATTTTCTTTTGCCTGGAGCCAGCCTTTACCTGTTTCTCTCTCAAAATGGCATTTTCAGGGTCCTCAAATACCTCGTAATAAACGAGCCTGGTAATGTTATATTTCTTTGTAAATCCATCAACCAGTTTTTCTTTATGTTCGTATACTCTCCTCTTTAGATCGTTGGTTATTCCTGTGTAGAGGACCTTATTATGCTTGTTGGTCATTATATAGACGTAGTATTGCCTGTCCATTTATAGCTTCCATGAGATTGCTTCGTCGTCCGCCAAGGCCGACTCCTCGCAATGACAGAAAGGGCTACCCTGTGAATGCTTACACTCTTTTCAACCTTGGAACGCAACTTCCAATTAAACCCAAAACGAAACGCCGATTTTCAAATCCTCTTCTTTCATCCTTCCCTCCAATCAAGAATCGCAAATCGGCAATCGGGAATCCAATGGAACCAATCGCAAATCGACGATCACTTCTGTCCCTCTCCCGCCGGAATACTTACCCTTACCGTACTCCCTTTGTCTTGCATTCCACTGATTTTCACTTCACCATTGAAAAAACGGGCACGTTCTCTGATTCCAATCAACCCAAATGATTTGGGATCGGAAATCTGGTTTTCTGTAATCCCTTTGCCATTATCTGTAACTTCCAGCACCAATTTATCAAGTTCCTCTTTCAGGGTTATTTTGACATTCGTTGCATTTGCATGCCGGGCCACATTGGTCAACGTCTCCTGAAAGATGCGAAAAACCGCTGTACAAAGATCTCGATCTTGAGGAAAATCATCACGGCTGCGAGTAAGTTCACATTTAGTTCCAGTACGATTTTCAAATTCCTTCACCTGCCATTCGATCGCTGCTGTCAGGCCAAGGTCATCCAATAACCCTGGTCTCAATCGTGCGGAAAGCCTTTGGACCGTTTGGATGGTCGCATCAATGAGCTTTGACATTGATTCTGTTTTGTCAATCAGCGATTTTTGATCTCCGGGCAATCTCTTTCCCAACCAGGATAAGTCCATTTTCAAGGCTGTCAGCGCCTGTCCTAAATCATCGTGAATCTCACGGGCAATACTTGTCCTCTCTTGTTCTGTGGCGGATTGCAAATACGCAGAAAGGTTACGTAACTCTTCGCGTGACTTTCTTAATTCTTCCTCCGCCTCCTTTCTCTCTATTTTTGATTTCTGCTTCTCCAGGGCCCTGGTAATAATAGCCAGCAGGTAGTCCATGTCGATAGGCTTGGTCACATAGCCGAAGGCCCCATCCTGCATTGCCTGAACCGCGGTATCCAGCGAGGCGTGCCCGGTGATGATTACAGCCTCGGTATCCGGGGACAACTCCTTGATCTTTACCAGCACCTTGATGCCCGGAATGTCAGGGAGTTTCAAATCTATCAGGGCCAGGTTAAAGAACCTATCTGCAATAGCCTCAATCGCCTCCTTGCCACTGTTGACAGAAAAGGGTACATACCCTTCTTCGTTCAGGATATATGCAAGGGACTGACAGGCCCTAGGCTCGTCATCGATGATCAGAATGCTTTGTCTGTCTACTGACATTGTCCCAGTACTTCCTGGAGTCTTTTCCTGCCGACCATTTTGAGCAATTCCACGAGTTCTTCTATATCAAAAGGTTTATCAAGACAGGTAAAAGCAGTCTTTTTGAGGGATTCTTCAATGAGTCCCGCCATCTCCTCACGGTAGCCGGTCATAAGTATGACGATTACCCTGGGATCAGCTTTCTTGATGGCGATCAGGGCATCCAGCCCGGTTATGCCATTTAGCTTCATGTCCAGCAAGACGACTCGGCATTGGGACTCCAACAGAAGATTTATGGCTTTATCAACTTCGGTAGCAAAAATGGTATCACAACCTTTCTTATTGAGTATTTTCTGAAGCGTCTTGCAAAATTCGACATCATCGTCCAGAATCAATATCGGCTTCCGGGCGCCAAGTTCGTCGATAAAGGCTATTATCTTATCCAGATCCAGAGGCTTGGGAAGCACGGCCACGGCCCCCTGTCTCTTTGCCTCCCCGACCAGTTCAGGCAAGGTATAGGCGGTCATCATCACTGTGGTGGTTTCAGGTGATAACCTGTTAACCTCTTTCAATAACCCCACACCATTCAGGCCCGGCATCTTGATGTCCGTTAAAACAACATCAAAGGCCCTTTCTTTAATCCGCTCAACAGCCTCAAAGCCGTCTGCGGCCGTCTCCACTTCACAGCCCTTCTCCGTGAGGATATAGTTCAAGGTTTGGAGCATCCCGAAGTCGTCATCAACTATCAAGATACTAACCGACTCTCCGATTGCCGATTGCCGATTGCCGATTGCGGAATTGTTTGAATCCTGAATCATGTTTTCCACCCCTCAAATTCCCCAATCCCTAAAATCTCACCGTAAATCTGCTCCCTTTCCCTTCCTCGCTCTCCACCAAAATAGTCCCCCTGTTTTCCTCAGCCAGACTTTTTGAGACCGCCAGCCCCAGACCTATCCCTTTCGCCTTGGTGGTAAACAGGGGCTCAAATATCTTCCCTAGATTGCTCTCGGGAATGCCACAACCCTCATCAACAAAGACGACCTCCTTGGCCCCTTTTCTCACCCTTGTGGATATCTTGAGGCTCCCCCCTTCTCCCATGGCCTGCACGGCATTTTGGGTCAGGTTGAGGAATACCTGGCCTACCTGGACGGGATCGATGAAAACAGGAGCTATATGCTCGGCAAGGTCTGTAATCACTGTGATGTCTTCCGGTATTAAAGACCTGGATAATGTTTCTTTGACCAGTTGATTGATGTCCACCTCCTGCCGCACAGGCGCTTTGATGCGCACAAAATCCAAAAGGTCCGTGATGATCTGATTGGCGGTATCTATCTCGCAGTTCATTGTCTTTATGTTCTCTTTAACCGCCTCATCTTCGATCGTCTTTATCTTCATATTCAGGAAATAACAGGCATTCTTTATCACCCCCAGAGGATTGCGGAGTTCATGGCCGACACTGCTTGCCAACTGCCCCAGGACAGCAAGCCTCTCTTTGCGAACCAGCGCCTCATGGGCCTCCTTGAGTTCCCTTGTCCTTTCCTCAACCCTTTGCTCTAAATTGTTTCGAGCCTCTTCCAAAGCGGTAGCGAATTTTTTTAGCTCTTCCTCTCCCCGCTTGCGCTCGGCTTCCACCTCAATGGTGTGCAGGGCAAAGGCGATGTCTTCAGCCACCTCGCCGAACAACGCTTGTTCCTCCTCATCGACAGGCATCTCGATAGCAGCCGTAACAGTGAGAAAGCCATAAACGCGGCCTTCATATTCCAGGCCAGCTATCATGCGGTTTTTGTCCACATAGGTTCCAACCAGGGGGCATTCGCCGCATTCAATAGCAGATTTTGCCACCACCATGACACCGGATTGATCGAAGGCTTGCCGGAGGCACGGCGTCAGCTCTCCAGACTTCAACTTGTCAATCATTGCCGGAAAACTCTTGGTAACTCCTGCATGTGCGGCAGTTGCAAACCTACCATCTTTTTCTGTGATGGCGATCCAGGCGCTGTGATATCCGCGGGTTTCGATAAGGCTGTCGCAAGAGCCCTGAAGCAATTCTTGGCGGTCTTTTACCTTTGTGATGACTTGGTTCACATTGCGTATGGCTCGCAGGACGGCGTTGAGGTGGACAATGCGCTCCTCTGCCTGTCTTCGCCTTTCTATTTCTTGCCGCAAAGACCGTGTCCAGTGATAAAAGGCGACGAAAAAGAAAGCGCCTGTGGCTGTCAGAATAAGGATAGCAAAGGCCAATGCGTATAGATGATCGCGGTATGCTTTACTCGTAATCCGTTTCACCTCATCCACCGGAGCGCACACAGCCATGGACCAGACTTTGTCAAAAACATGGACAGGGGTGTATGCAATAAACTTTTCAACTATTCCCCTCTCTCCCCAATGCCATCCTGAGACATAGCGGCTCACTCCTTCCTCCCCCGCCATCATGTGCCGCTGGATGCTGTCTATCGCGACGTAGGACAGCTCGGGGTTTGTCTCTGCCCGCACCTTGAAGGCATCTCGACCCACGAACGCCTCTTCGTAATGGGCCAGGAAGATGCCGTCTTCATTCAGCAGCCAGGCGGCATAGCGGGTCTCTCCCGATACAATGGGGGAGACATATGGCTTGCTCATCGTGCTTGGATCAACAGAACACACTATGACTCCGTTGAATTCTCTGTCTCCGCTCTCGCCCTCAATACAGACAGGCCTCGCTATCCGTATGCGTCTCTGGCCCGCCTCATTGATGATCAACCCGGAGATGGCAACCTCCCCGGTCTCTCTGGCATTTTGAAAGAAAGTCTCCTGGCTGTAGTCCCGTCCTATCAGGTCTTTCCGCCAGCCCTCGTTGGGATAGATGAACCGGAGGATGCCGTTTTTGTCCAGCCGTCGGAATGATGTTTGCGTTGGAATCCCCGTGTACAAAACTTCCATGCGCTCAAGTATCCCGGGTTCCATCCTCTGCACAACCGCGAAATTTGACAAAGCAAGCAGGTCATCATCCACATCAGCCATGAAAGTCTCGATTCCTGTACCAGCGGAACGGGCCAATATCAACTGCTGCCGGTTGAACTGCTCAGTGGCTAACCGCACCGTTTCATGATGATTTCTTTGACCAAGAAAGATCGTCACAGCGATAGCGGTCAGAGTAACCGCTATAATAAGACCACAGAGCAGTACAGAGGGCTGTTTCCCATCTTTGTATGAAGGAGCCCGCCTTTTTTCGGTCTCCGATTTTCCCAAGCTTTCCGCTGGCTTGTGTAAAAACATTTCAACAATTTCCCTTTCCCTGTATTAGACCATCGGGGGCATAAAATAATCAGCTTTCAAAGCATTTTCTTAACAACCTCTCCTTGCTTAATCCACTCCAGAATCACTGGCAAGCCTTGCCACGGCGAAGGGTCAGCCTATCAGCCAAGATCTTTACAAAGCTGTATGTTTTGCTTTTTTTTTGCAGTAACGTTTCTTCTTATCCGATAGATTTGGTAACCGTTCACAGGTTACATTTATGCCGTACGGAATTGTTTTGAAA
>JAFGFW010000006.1 GCA_016930875.1 Deltaproteobacteria bacterium
AGGTCCGCCTAGGCGGACCGCACAAGCGATCCAGCAGATTGATCCGCCGGAGGCGGAGAAAAGGGCCATTTCTGGATGGAAACTAGCCAAGTTCTTTCTTCACCACTTGTGCAATCTCCTCACAATACTTGTTAGTCTCTTCATGGGTGGGCCCTTCCACCATGACGCGACACATAGGCTGTGTGCCGGAATAGCGAACCAGCACCCTTCCCCTATCTCCCAGGATCTCCTCCACGCGCTCAATAGCAGCAACGATTTGAGGCGCTGACTCCAAAGCGCGCTTTTCCTTCACCTCCACATTGATTAAGCGCTGAGGGAAGACCTTCATGAATCGAGATAGCTCCGAAAGGGGTTCACCCGTCCTCTTCATGGCATCAACGACCTTAAGGGCCGTTATGATGCCGTCTCCGGTCGTATGAAGGTCCAGAAATATCATGTGCCCTGAGTCCTCACCTCCAATGCATGCCCCTCTTGCCAGCATCTCTTGCAAGACATACCTGTCACCCACCTGAGTTGTCACATGATCTATGCCCAATTCCTTGAGGACAAGGCTAAGACCGATATTGCTCATTACCGTGCTTACGGCAATGCTATTCGTCAGCAGCCCATCATCTTTCATGACCTTGGCACAAAGAGCAAGGATCTGGTCACCTGCCAACTTCGCCCCTTTCTCGTCAACTGCAATGACCCGGTCTCCGTCTCCGTCAAAGGCAAACCCGACGTCAGCTTTGATCTTCACGACCTCCTCGGCCAGCCTTTCCGGATGTTCAGACCCGCAGTTGAAGTTGATATTCGTGCCATCAGGCTCAGAAAAAAGTGGCTTGACCGCGGCCCCCAGTCCTGCAAAAGCGGAAGGGGCTATTTCAGATGTAGCCCCGTTGGCGCAATCCAGAACAATATTGAGTCCTTGCAGTCCGTTGTCCTCGGAAACAGCCTGCTTTAAGAAAGCCACATATCGATCACAGGCATCCGTGATGGCGTGTACCCTGCCCAGGGCACGGGGATTGTCGGGCGCTTCAGGCATCTTGTTCTCAAGGACGAGATCTTCAACCTCAAGTTCCATCTCATCCGAGAGCTTGAATCCGTCTCCCTTAAAGATCTTAATCCCGTTGTCATGAAAGGGGTTGTGTGAAGCCGAAATCATCACACCCGCGTCAAAGCCCATATCCCTTGCCACATAGGCCACGCCGGGCGTGGTCAAGACACCAGCCAAGAGGGCATCAGCTCCCACGGAACAGATCCCGGAAACCAAAGCATGTTCAAGCATGTCACAAGATATCCTGGTATCCTTTCCAACAATAATCCGTGTACTGCGGCCTTCTTGTCTGAAGAGATGAGCAGTTGCCCGTCCGACCTTCAGGGCCATCTCAGGAGTAATGGGGTATTCATTGGCCACGCCCCTGATACCATCTGTGCCGAATAGTCTTCCCATGACTCCTCAAAAAATATGACAAACCCGGATTTGCCGTAGGCGGAGGACTAAAAAAACTGAAGGCCCCACAACTTGTGTGATATTGTAGAAAATATACTGCCAGAAAAAACACGAATTGGGACGTTAACAAACTACTTTAATGATTTATCGCAACCAGCTAGACTACATTCATATATTCTATTTGCATTTGAAAGACGGCATAATCTCCAGGGCTTCTTCGTTTATCGTATCCACGATACCTTGAAGCCATTTCGTTCCCTTCAAAGACCAAGCCTTATCAAGCCCCTGTATAACTCCCACGTAGTCAGCGCCTCTCTCCTTAACGCCCCTGCAGACCTCCTCTATGAAAGGCTCCCGGATAGCAGGATTTCCCGAATTCTCCAGGTTCCTTTCAAATACTGCCTCTATGTCCTGCCATCTCTCAAAAAGCTCCTGTTTCTGCCTCAGGAGCTTTTCGTTTAACTGTTCCTTCATGATCCGACGGTACCTTTTTGCAGATTCAGGCATCTTCCGGGCCAGCGCTTCAAGGCGATCGATTCGCTCCTGAATTGCCATATCCAGCTTGTCCAATGCACCCTGATGGAGCATCCCAGCCATGGAGTCGCCTCTATGAAACAGGGAGCGAGTCTCCACGTACCATTGCCTGAGGGCCATGAGGTTCGCGATATAATTGATGTTTTTGCTTACCCGCCCCTTAACATGCCAGTATATGCCATGATGAAAGTTCGCGATAAGGCGAGGGTCGTCAACACCCTGGCGACACGGGCCTTCGGCCAGCACAAGCTTGCGGCCATCCGGGATGTCCTTTCGACAAACGACACCTGCTGCAATCACTGTTCCGTATTCCACCCGTACAGGGCCAACCAGCCCCCCCTGCCCTCCCAGAAATATGGCATCCTGATTCAGCATTACACCCCTTGGCGCGTCGCCGATCAAAGACGGGGTGGCTTTGTCCTGATTAGCGGTGTAGTTGAAATGTACATAGGAGCTCCCCACCTCACTGTGGTTTTTCCGGCTGGCGCCCCCTGACATGAGGCAGTCACAGAAGTTTATGAGGCTTCCAAGGGTTACAAAAGGAAAAAGTATGGTCTGCTTCAGACCCACGGTGTGGGCGCCATTTGCATGTTCTTCCAAGATGCACCCGTCCCTGACCTGGGCCCCATATCCCATACTCGCCTTTGCAAAAAAGGCTGAGCGTCTGAAAAACCCGCCCCTTAGTTCTACGTCGGGACCGATCTGGCAGTCTTCCACGGTCACGGGTTCTTCATAGCCGAGTTTGACGCCAGCCATAATGAGAATATTTTCACCAAAGATCTTACAGCCCGGATAGATGACAACCCCGTTTCCTGAGATGCGGTCCAAAGGGACCTCATCTCCTATTAGGACACTACGGGGGCTTGGTATCCTGACCCCCTTTTTTATAAGCCTTTGTATCTTGTCTATGCCTTCAGAATGCATCCCGATACGGATTATTATTGAATTCCACCTGTTGTCAAGATAAAATCGTTTTATGAAATTGCTTCTCGATTTTATACCGCGATCTCGGCGTCAATCTGCGGGATCGCTTGTGCGGCGCACCAATGTAAGCCTCCGCGCAATCTCTTGATTTCCTTGACCTTGTCCGCCTCAGGCGAATTGGAAACTCACACTAGAACCCAGTGTATTAAGATCCGTTTATGGATGGACACCACCTGACAATACCGACTGACATTGGCCGTCAAGGTTGCACCCTGCGAGACTTTCTGCTAGCTTACGTCCATCATGAAAGGGACCACAACAAACCGTATGGCCAGACTAAGGGCCAGGCTAGTGGACAAAGGGCTTGACGCTTTCCTCGTACTTGTCGAGGAAAACCGTCGATACCTGAGCGGGTTCACTGGTAAAGACGGCCAGTTTGACGAGTCTGCCGGCGCCCTTCTCATTACACCCAGCCGACAGTTGCTTGCCACTGACTCTCGATATGAAGCACAGGCCCGAACGGAGGCCCCTGAATTCGAGGTGTTTTGCTACAAACAGGGGCTGGCTCAAAGCCTGCCTGAGATCCTCAGCTCCCTGGACACCGAACTCCTCGGCTTTGAGAGTGTGCGCCTGTCCCACCTGCAGTTCGAAAAGTTCAAAAAGGAGTTGAAAAAGCAGGATTGCTCTGTTTCGATAATTCCCACCGAAGGCCTCGTGGAAGAGCTTCGTATGATTAAAGAAGAAAATGAGCTGCGTGCCATACGACAATCCCTTGCTCTGTCCGAATCTGTGTTTGAGGCCGTTCGCGAAGAGCTCGCGCCTGGGATCAGTGAAAAAGAGCTCGCGTGGACCATTGAAAGGGACTTGCGGGAAAAGGGAGCGGAATCTATCGCATTTCCCCCTATTGTGGCCTCCGGACCCAACGCCGCCCTGCCCCATGCTCTCCCTTCAGATCGACCTCTTGGACAGGGAGAACCTATTCTCTTTGATTGGGGAGGCCGCCTTAATGGTTACTGTTCAGACATATCACGCACCATTGTCCTGGGCAGGCCTGACTCGACCTTCAAGACCGTCTATCAGGTTGTGCGAGACGCACAATCCATGGCTGTTCAAGCAATCAAGTCCGGAATTAGCACCGTCGCCGTGGATAAGATAGCCCGAGACTATATTGCTGCCAATGGGTTTGGCGACCACTTCGGCCACGGGCTGGGCCATGGCGTGGGACTGGCCGTTCATGAAAAACCCCATTTGAGTCCTTTCAGAGCCATGGATCTTGAGGCAGGGATGGTCACCACTGTAGAACCGGGCATTTACATACCGGGATGGGGCGGCGTGCGTCTGGAAAATATGGTTGTCGTCCAAGAAGGCGGAGCGGTTGTACTAAACCGTCTTCCCCTCTGACACCATTCGGACCGATTTCATTTCAGTTCAGGAAACCTGGTCCTGTGGGCTAGGTCAGAGTCATTGGCTCTGCCATACTCGGTTCCATCGAAATGCCTAACGTGCCTAAAATGCGCTAAAATGCCTTGTATACTGGAATTTAGATATAAGAGTTAGCATTTGAGGGTACGGGGGATGTCCCCAGCCCTCCAATATTACAAG
>JAFGFW010000007.1 GCA_016930875.1 Deltaproteobacteria bacterium
TCATGGTCATAGGTCGACTTCTGGATGCCGGATCAAGTCCGGCATGACAGAATCCAGAATTTGGTGTCAACGGTAAGTGTCGTTGTACGCTTAAAAGGTGATGACTATGTCCAACTGTATTCGGTTTTCATCCTTTTGCCCATCCTTGCGCTCATCTTCACGCTCGGTCAGGAAAAGTGCACCTCTGGCCTGAATATTGTCCCTAAGAAAATACCGGCCATGAACGTAATGTCCCTTATTGTTGGTTCCTCCACCGTGAAAGTCGGAGTCGACAAAAACAGCCGGGAAGGCATAATCCTCTAGTTCCTGGTAGAAATATTTTGCGTACCAGTCTCCTTTTTTCTTCTTGTTGCCCACAGATACACCAACAACCCACCCCGAATCGCGATCGTCTCCCGAATAGCTCCCAAGGTCTGCAGGGCCACTATCTCCAGGATCTACGCCATAGGTCATAAGTTCGTTGATATCGGCCTTTTCGTTCT
The DNA here is from genome assembly GCA_016930875.1 of Deltaproteobacteria bacterium. Taxonomy (NCBI): domain Bacteria; kingdom Pseudomonadati; phylum Myxococcota; class Myxococcia; species Deltaproteobacteria bacterium. The sequence goes on from JAFGFW010000007.1 coordinate 483, forward strand.
TGATATAGTCTGCGAAGACAGAGAATGGCACAGGCAGCACATCTTTCATCGTGAGTTTTGCTCCCAATTCCCAGCATCCAAATTCATTGAGAAGTTTCTGGTTGCTATCGAAGACCATTTGCTGGTTGTGTTTATGATTGTATCCCAGGAATTCTGCCTTGTCACTCAGTGCACCAGCTTCCCAGTCAATGGCATCCAGATTTTCAAAATCATAGTAGGTAAGGGCAAGCTGGAGTTTCAGCTTCTCGGTCGGCTTGATGACAGAGCCCAATTGATACACAAGGAGGGTAGGATCTCTGTCAGTATCCTTTATATTCAACTCCTCTATGAACCACTGACCCAGGTTTGAAAAGATTTCGATATGGTCAGTGATATCGAGCTTGAGGCCTTCGGAAACTCCCTCTTGATTGACGTCAGGGTCCCAGACCAGCGGGAAAGTAAACAGGGGATTTTTTTGCTTTCCGCCTGTGATCGTAAGAAAATCGGTAGGCTTCCAGGACGCGTACGCCAAGTCAATAAAAATCTCTTTACCTCTCGCGTGTTCATCACAACTTTGGTTCGTCGTATTTTGAAAACCTGATCCCGAGGCCAATCTGACTCCGACTTCTGTTGTCTCTGTTGTTTTTGCTTTGATACCGAAACGGAGGCGGAACCGCTCACGGTTACGGGTATATTTATCGTCTTTCTCGTCTTGCCACTGTGTATCGTGGCGGAGCCTTAGATCTCCCTTGAAATCCATTTTCTCCAAAAACTTAAAAGCCTTTGCTTCAGCCTTATCTTCCGTCGCTTCCTTAGCTTCCTCTTGAGTAATGATTCCCTTCTCCTTAAGGATATCCACCAGGTCCCCCGCGTTTGCCTCAATGTTGATCAAAAGCACGCAAATCGCACAGAGCAATACGCTCAACTGTAATTTTTTCATATGTTTCCTCCTGTTAAAGTGGTTTGAACGCCAATCAATATGGAAAACCGGGCAATATCCTGCCCAAGCCTACGATCACCTCCCCTGCCTCAAGATGTGGCAAGTAGCCATCTGCCGGTAGTGTCGACTGAAACAATAAAACAAAGATGTCTCAGAATGATTACGGCTTTGTTAATGTTTTGTTACAATTTGCCTGGATGAGAAAAACATTCTTGGGGATCGTGGGGGGAAGCTGTGGAAATATCAGTGGGCTTTGAAAGGGGTAAATAAGACGACGAGCTTAGAAGCTGACTGCTGAAAGCTGAAAGGCCGGCAATGCATTGGGTTGTTTTAGGTCACCTGACACCTAACATTGTAACGATTTTTACCAATGATACAGTATCGCAGAAAGGAAATGGAGCCATCTCATTTGGCAATCATGGCCCGCATGCGATCCGAGGCATTTTGTGCATGATCGGCGATATCACCCACAATTTCTACTAACCTTATCATGTGAAATACGATGAGTGGGTCTTTGATGCTACTGAAGATTTTGAACTTCAACTCCCGTTCCAGATGGTCGGCCTCTCTTTCATCTTGGCGGATGTCCCGAATAAGGCTTTTCATCTTGTTTCGTTGCGCCTCAGACCTGCTCCTGAAATACTCCGTGGCCATGGCTACCAGGTCGGGTAACTTGTCAATGGGTGGGATCACGGAGTCCACCAGATGTATAAGATCGGTAGCTATCTCATGCGGTACACCCCTGGGGCGAAAGGAGAGCCAGAACATGGCGTCTTCCACTTCATCGATGACTTTGTCTTGCTCTCTGAGATATTGAAAGAACTGGAACTTGTCCACCGGCATCAGGATGCCCCTGGGCAGATGGTTGCGAATTCGGCGCTTGATATCATCGGCCTCGCTTTCCATTCGGGCCACCTGTTCCGTCAAAAGGTCGAATGATTCACAATCCTCGCTAACATGGCAGGCTGCTGCTTGTTTGAACAGTTTGGCACATTCCTTAACCTTGTCAGCATGTCTCTGCAACTCTTCAAATGGAGATTTGATAAATAGAGAAGCGAGTGATAGGCGCATAGCTCTTCCTCCTGTGGTTTATTAGGATTACAACATAAAAATTGTGAGGAGTTTGTACAATACCATGGACAATACCAGAGTGAATGGCAGAGTCACGATCCACGAAAGGCCGATGTTTTTGAGAATACGCAAATCCAGTGTGCCCATGCCACGCATGATTCCGACTCCAACCACGGAACCCACAAGCACGTGGGTCGTTGAGACCGGCAGGCCGAGCCGGGAGCAGATCAAGATCGTGGTGGCGGCCCCGAATTGTGCACAAAATCCCCGGATCGGGGTGATCTCGGTAATGTCTCTTCCGATGGTCTCCATGACGCGAGTGCCAAAGGCTACAAGTCCCCCGCCCACAGCAATACCGCCCGCAACAAGCATCCAGATGGGAACTTCCACCTGGAGGACCACTGACTTCGTCTTAACCACGGAAAAGATGGCCGCAAGGGGGCCGATGGCATTGGCCACGTCATTGGCCCCATGGGCAAAGGCAACGTAACACGCCGTGAGGACCTGAAGCTGGGCAAAAACACACTCCACCGGAGACATGCCCAGTTGCCCGGGGCGCACGCTGCATTTGAGATGAACCTGCCAGCGCACCCATCTTCTGCCAAACAAGCCGCTCAAAGCTGCGACAGGCAAGGTCATTAACATTGTATGAAAAAAGCCGATTTCGAGATGGAGGTTTTTGAGGCCTTTGAATATGAATGAAAGAATCAGCACCATAGCCACGACAAAGATCAAAGCCGGGGCGTAGTGGATTGCCGCTGTGTGAGGGTCTCTGGCAGACAGGATCTTTTTCTCGGCGAAATAGAAAGCACCTCCCGCAACACACGCGCCTGCAGCAGGAGAAATAACCCAACTGATAGCGATAGTGATGATTTTGTTCCAGCTAACCGCGCCTGCACCAACACTAATAATGCCAAAGCCCACGACAGCCCCAACAATGGCGTGGGTGGTGGAGACAGGAAGGCCGAAATATGTGGCCAGGTGCACCCAGAGGCCGGCGGAGATCAGAGCGGCAAACATTCCAAACATCAATTTGTTGGGTTCGCTGGTGAGCAATGTCGGGTCGATTATGCCTTTGCTAATGGTGCTGGTTACATGCCCCCCTGCAAGAACAGCCCCAAGGAGATTGGCAATGATGGAAATCCATAAGGCCTGTTTGAGAGTAATGGCCCGAGAACCCACCGAGGTTCCCATGGCATTGGCCAGATCATTAGCCCCAATGTTGGCCGCCACGTAAATGCCAATCAGTGCGGCAAAGGATAGGACAACAATATCGATACTCATGTCTTTGTATGTTGTGCGGATGATTGTGGTTGGTCGGGTTAGTCGTTATTATTCTCTTAGTGAGATAGTGTCAATGGATTTTGACGGTTTTGCAAAAAGTGTCGACAACTTGTCATTTCGAGCCAAACGAGAAATCTTGTCGTAACTTCTCAAAAAGTCCGGGTGCTACTCCGGGCGAGGGGGCCTTTTTTCAAAGGCGATATCAACCATGCCCAGGAAGCGTGGCCGGATGTTTTGTGATTGGCCAAGCCCGTGCCAAGCTCATAAGGACATTTGGGTCAATCACAATATCCGGCCACTGCGAGAGTCCGAAACAAAGACAAAGATAGCGCCTTTGAAAAAAGGCCCCCTCGCCCTAGCTTATTGAGAACCTACATCTTGTCTATTTAACATGCTGAAAGCATGAGGTTTCTCTGTTTACGAAGGCGTGAATTTCGAAACGATTACATTAGATTTTCGGCGGTCCCTGGATGAGCATCTCGGCTATGGTGAGTTTTACCCTGGGCAGGGCATTATTTTCCTGTTCTACAAAGGCCATTTCCAACGAGGCAAGATTCTGGTAAAAGCCTGTTCTATTCAGAACTGGGACCTCTTTAAGATGCGAGCAGATCTCTTGGCATTTGAAACAGCCCGGGAAGTTCATCTTTTTGCCGTCCGGCCTGACAAAGCTGTTCGGGACGCCATGCATGCGGCATATCATGAGCCTGTGGTCGTAAAGCCGGCAGCGCCCGTCATGGTTAAGGGGGCACATGATCCGGGGTCTGAGGCCACGCCTCAATAGCGCATGGCTCTGCCGGACATAGTCCGCGGCCCTGTTCATGAACTCCTGTTGTTTTTTTGGGGGGCAGGATTTTATGCCCTCCCACAGGTAGGCCCATTCCACATAGGTATGGTGCTGGAAATAGGTGGCGCAGCAATTGTCAGGACATCCGTGGCATGAGAGGCCGATCTTGTCTGCCGTCCGATTGTACGCCTTTTCCATATCCGAATAGAGGCGGGAGAGATCGTGAAGCAGCGTACTTTTTTGTCCGCCGGAAGATATCTGCCGTGGCGGAGAAGGTTCGGGACGGACTGAATTATGAACAACTGCCTCTTTGACTTCAGGCATTTTTTTCTTGGTTTTCTGCATGCGGCGGGTCCGGAGTCGGGGCTACGAAATTAGAATACTCATATCATGAGCACTTGAAAAGAGAAAGGAGAATTCCATGTCTGTGAAGGTGCACAAAATCACGAATCTCTACCACGGCAGGATCTTCGACGTTGTCCTTGAGAAAGTAACGTTGCCAAACGGATTGATCAAAGACCGGGAGATCGTTCGACATTCCGGCGCCGCGGCCATGGTGCCTCTCACGGATAGCGGCAAGATTCTTCTGATCAAGCAGTACCGCCATGCAGTGGGCGAATTTCTGTGGGAGATCCCTGCCGGTACTCTGGAGCAGGATGAAGCCCCCATTGAATGTGCCAGGCGGGAACTGGTTGAAGAGACCGGATATGAAGCCAAGAACCTTGAGGAAATCGCCGAAATCCTGCCTGCCCCCGGATACACTGACGAGCATATCCACATCTATCTGGCCACGGGGTTGAAATTAGTTGAGCAGAACCTTGATGATGACGAGGTCCTGGAGCTTCGGCCCACGGACTTTGACAAAGCCCTTGATATGATAATGGCAGGCGAGATTCAGGACGCCAAGACCATAACAGGTCTCTTGCTGACCTCGATGAAAAAGTAATCAATCAAGTCCAAGCCATACGAAGTGGGAATGCAAATGATCTAAGAATGATTTCCTCAGTAAAATATTTTCTTCTTCCTTGATGCTCTGCCTGCTATTAGGCCCACAAAGAACACGCAAGCCCCAGCAAGGAACCACAGGAGAACGCCCCTGCGCTTGACGCGATCATTCTTTTTTCTGAGAGTCTTGACATCCGCTTTCAGCCTGTCGTTTTTTGTCTTAACATTCCGGGCAGCGGCCTGCAAGTCATCACGTTCGCCGACCAACGCTGCCACGTTCTCGGATTGCTCCAGCAACGTCTTGTATTTGTCGGTAATTTGCCTGAGATCTCTGCTGAGACAGGAAATCCGCTTTTCCTTATCGCTTGTGTTATCTTCCCAGATTTTTACTGCAGCAGCATGTTTCTCCTTGGCTGCCTTCAATTCGTCCAGCACCAAGCTCCGCGCTTTTTCCAGATCCTCAACCCTTATTTCAAGTCTCCCTACGTTCTTTTTTAATTTTGCTATAATCAAATGTTTAGGTCTCTTCGATGTTACATATTGCTTAGGCACCCATCCCTCTTCGCCCTCTTCCGTTCGAACCTTCAGGTAGCGGCCTCTTTCCTCAAGCGCCTCCACGGGGGTATTTGACTTGAGTCTGGTTATTACCTTATAGTCTTCATCTGGGGTGTCACGGAGGTTAAGAATAAGCATGTCGGTCACATATTGTGTGCCTGCACGGGCAGATTGGAATGGCCTGCCTAGCAGAACAACGACCAAGAGAACTATGAGTTCTAATTTTTTGGTTCTTGTTACCTTCATACTAATTTTCCCAAATACACACGCATCTGGCCGGAAATGGCTATAATGCCCATCGATCATTGATTCGATTCACCGGATACTACGTAGGCATGAAATGAATTGCATGTTTTCTAACGTCCCCACACCAAGTTCCTATGTATCCATCCCGTGTCACCGTCTGCATGTCGGACCTTGAACCATTTTCCTTTCCTTCTCAAGAGCACGAAGCTGGTCCCCTTTTCGGCCTGAAACAGAACCCGGAAGTTGGTGCCCGGCCCTTTTCGAACATTCACCAGGGCGCTTTTGACAACAACGGCAGGCGTTTTATTGAGCAACGATCGGTGAATCCACCCTATATCCCCCTCAAAATCACGAATTCTGTACCAGTTTCCAGACTTTTTTATAGTGTCAACTGGATAGTACTTTCCGACAGTCCACAATATTTGGCGACCTGTCCCAGGCCCCGAGCGCACATTGGCCCTGTGCGCGACAACGCTTAACCGCTTAGCGTTCGCCGTGCCAACGCACAACATGACTGGCAACGTGATGCAGACGAGAATTTTTTTCATTTGGGCTTCTGCGGTGGCTATTAATCCGTACACATAACTTGGTGATTTGTCACCCCAACATACGTCTAGAACCTTTAGCTGCATAAGTTTCCCGGAGGTGAGTGAGATACTTTTGGGCAACTTCGAGCTGATACAACAACCGTGTCGTCTTCTTAAAACCATCTGGGGTCTCGATGTCATCCACCTCGGAGGATTGTCTTAACTCTGTGGCCAGTCGATTGACATGTACTTTCATCTCATCAATGGCTGCACGGTGGGGCAGTTTCAGCAGATACTCTGTGGGCTCCACTGAGACCGTTCGGCCTTCTGCGTCGAGTTCTCTTATCGTATAGAGTCTGCCACGCTTCATCTATATTCCTTTGACCCCCAGGCACGCTAAACCGGAACCCAGGGGTTGAAGGCATCTGTCCTGTTTCAATTCCTAAATTCCTGAACCTCTCTAATAACGGAATACAGCAGCCAGTGGGGCGTCATCAGGGAGTCTATCTGGTTCGACTCCATAGACACTTCCTCCGTTTAACAGGGCATGAATCGCGGCAAAACTCAACAGGTCTTCGTCTCCTGACTTTGCTTCGTCATGAAGCTGGACCAGGTTGGTGTCTGCTTCAAAGGTACCCCAGAGTTGGAGGCCGACAGCGACAAATAGTAATTCCACCTTTCCGTAGTAGGCAGCCGGAACAATTGCCTTGACATCGCAGGATGCCCTGTCCGTACCTGCCGTCTGTCTATATTGTGCAACGGCATCCCTCTGTTCCTTTTCAAAGTAGGGCCGCACAATTTTCCAAGCCTGGCCGTGCAATTTTTCGGGGCTCAGCCTTTCAGGATTACCCGCAACGCCTTCGTTCACCAAATAAGAATAGGTGCTGACGTGTTTGTAAAGCGGAAAAAGATATTCAACCCCTGCCAATACCAAAGGTACTCGTTTATTTTTAAGCACATTGTGTACTTCCCTGTCGACCTCGCGGAAGTACCGCATGATTCTTTCCTTGTTATCATTGCTGCCAATGCCGTGGCCGTGAAAAATGGCTGCCCGTTCGCCTTTGGTTCCTGGTGTCCCCGCGTGGAAGTGGAACTGTTTCTGAAGGTCTTTGCCCGTCGGCGCATCAGCCAGGCTTCCAGGAACTCCTTTCAAGTCGATCTCTACAACGCTGTAACGCGATCCATGAAACAGCCTGACCTCGTTTTGGCTAAGGGCCAACACATAGAACCGTCCATCCCCGCTGATCAGGGGCAGGAGGGGCTTAATATGGAAACGGCCTGCGGCTACTACCAACAACTCCTTGAAATCGACCGGAAGACGGTAATAGCCAAATGTCTGCGGAGAGACAAATATTGCAAGTCCGTCACTCTGGTGTCCCCAGAACAGGCTGTTCTGTAGAAGTGTTTGGGCAGGCTCCAAGAGTTCTTTCGCCTCCGGCAAACCCAGGTCGATCTTGAGCAAACCTTTTTCCGCATCCCGAAGCAAATTCTTAAACCTAGTCTGATCCTGCTGCGTTTCTGCTCCCCCACGGTGTGTTGGCATAAAAATCGATATGCATGGTCCTTTGTGTTCACCCATTAATTTCTTGAGGTCACCTTTGTTCAATACGTTCATGTGGATTCCTCCTTCGCAGGGCAATATCAAGGTCCGAGTCGTAAACGCATCTTGCAGCCAAGATCTCCATTTAGCGCCGTCTCGATGCTCTTCCTCGTGTAGTCCTTCTAGGCCTTGTAGTCTGCCCCCTGCCCCTGTATGTTCTCTTGCCGGGCCTGCCCAATAGCATCACCCCGACAACGCTATTTCCCTTGAACATGAGGCTATGATTTATCCCGGAAAGGATCCGTTCCAGACCGTCCTGAATGGGCAGATTTCTAAACTGCACGGAGATATCATTATCAAGCAACGATGAGTCTCGCATGAAGCCTGTCTCAAACCATATATCTTTTTTGTCCTTAATCTTGTCGAGAACAGCCCCCAGCGGAGTATTCTTAATGTTAGCCGACAGCCTTTGTTTTTTGAAATTCAGGTAAAGCCTTCTCTGCTGTGGGTAGGCTGTTGCATAGATCGAGAAGATCAAAAACGAAGCTGCAAGCGAGGCTAAAAGGAGTTTGGATCTTTTGCGCATCACTACCATACAAGTTTGGAATGAGATCAGAACACACCTCCCACACCAAATTCCTGAATATCCGTATCTCGTTCTGCTCTAGACTGGGCAGGTTCCACAGAAAGCACCTGAGCTATTTTGTCTTTAAGTTCAGCGAAATTAAAACTTTTGATCACGTAGCCATCGGCCTCAGAAAGGCGGGGGTCTTCTCTATAACTGTCATAAGCAGTGAAGATGATGACAGGCAGTCGGGGGGCTTCCCGCTTGATGTGATGAAAAAGAAAAAATCCTTCCGGTCCGTCAAGATACAGATCAAGAAGTACCAAATCTGGTCGTGAACATCTAAGGTGTGCCTTAGAAGATTCGACATCGCCTGCAGTCGCAACACGGTACCCCTCATCACTCAGAACCTCCGAAAGGAGTTGTTGGATGCATGGTTGGTCATCTACGATCAGGATTCCTGACATCGTGTATCATCCCTTTCTTCCTATTTGCCTTCTTGGATTCCTCGTACGCTTTATTGCCCGAAGGATCTACGCCATGAACCACGGTAATCCTATTCTCTACGGAACGTACCCCCTTGATGGACCTTGCAATTTCTCCGGCACGCTCCTTGGCAACGAAGCTGTTTACCCTACCTGAGAGTTCAACCACTCCATCATCTGTGCATACGTTAATATGATGCGTGTTCACGTCCTGTATATCTTCCATCACGTTCCAAACGGCCCACGTAATATCAGAGTCATCCATCTCTCCCGCAAGAACAGATGAGGAAACAGAACAAAAGAGCATGGCCACATACAATAATATTGCTAAAAGTTTGCCCGCCGCTGTTTTTGTTGTTGAGGTTCTGATTGTTAGGTACATATCTCGTCACCCTCTTTTAGTATTCTTATTCTCCGCAAAGCCGTTACGGTTGGGCATTTGCCTTCCACATCTTGTCGACTACCATGGCAATCGCGGGAAAACTGCCGTCCATATATGTCAGATAGCGGGGCCGCAGGCGATGGGCCAAAGCTATGATCTCATCGTCGAGGTCCGGAACAACTAAGATGATACGGACATCGTGAAACAAATGACGAATATTGAGAACGTCGAGAACGTCTTCTCGGCTGGCAAGCAAGAGAACCCCGATGGTCAGTTCGTCCTTGGGTTGCCGCAATCTCCGCGAGAGGTCATTGATCGTTTGGTAAACTTCCATGGCGCCGTCGGGAACTGACAGTTCGAGTGCGGTCCTGATCCGTTCCACAACCCCCTCGGAGGCTGTGGTGTATAAGAGCAAGCTCATTTTGTGTGTTTACCTTTTGTATGGTTTTCTACCTTCAACAATGACAATGACGCCATAATATAGCGCATCCTGTTACGCAACCAATACTCAAGAACTGTGCCACCAGCCACGGCAAATTCCAATTAGCTTGTTATGTTCAATAGTTATGGCATTGTTTAGACGCGAAGGTGCACGGGCAATATCTGCTCAAATTGTCCGGCTGGGCAGGAAAAGGTCCGGCTAGGCAGGAAAAAATCCGATCAAGCAGGACGCTCGAAAGTGCAAGTGGAGACGATAAGATTAACTTGACGTGGAGACGTGATGCTTTTTGATAAGCTCATACAGGCGGGATCGAGATAGGCCGGATATTCGGGAGGCATCTTTCATGTTACCTTTAGTTAACACCATTAGTTTTCTTAGATAGTCTTGTTCCACTTCGACAATGGCCGCATCTCGCAACTCCTGCAATCCTGGAAGGATTTCCTTGGAATAAACATTTTCGCTTGTTTTGCGTGTTCCAAGATTGTCATCAGCGATGGAGGTCCGGGCCATCTTTGCGCGAATGTCGGTCGGAAGGTGCCTTGGGAAAAGCATGGGTTCATATCGCGCTGAAACAATGGCCCTCTCCAGGGCATTGACCAGTTCTCGGACGTTTCCGGGCCAGTTGTATTCAGAAAGCAGTACTTCAAAGAATTCAGGAGAAAACCCCTTTTTCTCTAAGCCATAATCTTGACACAATTGGGCTGCATGATGCCTTGCTATAGCTTCAATATCTTCGGCACGCTCCCTCAGTGGAGGCAATTCAATCATGAAAGACCGGAGGCGAAAGAGGAGATCCTTCCGAAACAGCTTGCGACGTGCCATATCGTCAAGATCCCGGTTGGATGCCGTGATCAGCCTGAAATCGCTTTCTATTTCTCGCCCGCCACCTACAGGGCGAAAACGCTGTTCTTCAAGGACCCGGAGGAAGGTTTTTTGAACTGAAAAAGGAAGTTCACCCACCTCATCCAGAAATAGTGTCCCCCCGTCAGCTTGCTTGATTAGGCCGTCCCGAACTTTATCCGCTCCTGTAAATGCGCCCCGCTCGTGTCCGAAAAGCGTGCTCTCCACAAGGGTTTCAGGCAGCGCAGCGCAGTCAACCACCACAAAATTCTTGCCAGCGCGGGCACTGTTGTTGTGAATGGCCCATGCAAAGAGTTCTTTGCCGGTACCGGTTTCACCCATTATCAGTAGACTGGCGTCACTATGAGCAGCCTGAGCTACAACCTCCAAGCAAGCCTTTGTCTGCGGGCTGCTTCCTACGATGCCCTCGAAAGTCTCCTTCTTTAGACTGACTGAAGGCTCTACAGGTACTTTTTTTTCGCGGTATTGGAGGGCACGAACGAGCGGCAGGGCAATCCCCTGTTCCGAGGACGGCCGGTTAATGTAGTCCCATGCGCCGCTTTTGATCGCCAGTTCGGCTTCATCAGGACTACCGGAATCACTGATAAGAATGACTTCAGGGCAAGAGGGCGTTTGCAGAATCTCTGGCAACACATCCAACCCTTGGCCGTCAGGCATCCGGGCGCTGAGAAACACCACATCAAAACTTCCGGAGCAGGTCGCCATCAGCCCTTCTTTAACGATGTGAGTACAAGTCACTTCATGTTCCATCCTCTTTGCCACAGCGCGCAGCATGCCACAAAATACCTTGTTGTCATCAATGATCAGAACATTTGCCATAATACTTCGCACTCATATCATCCAATATACAAGGATATCAACCCCAGTAAAATGGCCACACAAGCGATATCATCACTCCAGGCCTTGTTCCTGCTATCAAAAACCCGCTTGACGCTGAAGACATCAGATACGACGGCCCTCGTAAAAGATATGTAGCCTTTCAGGATCAATAACCAGGGGGACAATCTCGCCTGGTTGGCAGGTAGCCTCCTTGGGTGCTCTAATAGTTATGGAAGTCCCGCCCGCCCGAGCATGGATGTATTTATCAGCGCCCACATTGCTGAGCATTTCCACCTCGGCGCGGAGCACCGTCCCAGACCCTTGGCCAACAACGATGTCCTCAGGACGGATACCCACTTCCACGACATGTTCTCCCGGAGGCGCTGGAAGATGCCTGAGATCGAGTGAGAAGTCCCCATTTCGAAACCTGAAGCCCCCTTCTTGCCAGGTAAGTTTTCCCTTGAAGAGATTCATTACAGGAGACCCAATAAAAGTTGCAACAAAGGTATCTGCTGGGCGGTCATAGATAGTTTCGGGCCGGTCCATCTGGTGGATTCGTCCCTCTCGCATGACCACGACCTTGTCGCCCAGGGTCATGGCTTCTACCTGGTCGTGGGTGACGTAGACGATAGTAGTCCGGATCCGGGCATGGAGTCTTTTGATTTCCAGGCGGACGTTGATCCGAAGCTGGGCATCCAAATTGCTTAGAGGCTCGTCCAGGAGAAAGAGCCTGGGCCGCCGCACCAAAGCCCTTCCCATGGCTACCCGTTGGCGTTGTCCCCCTGAGAGTTGCCTGGGTTTGCGGTCCAAAAGATGCTCAATCCCCAGGAGCTGCGCTGTTTCCAATACCTTTTGGCGTGTGGTGGATTTCGGAACGTCACGCATGCGAAGTCCAAAACCGAGATTTTGAGATACAGTCATATGGGGATAGAGGGCATAGGTTTGAAAGACCATGGCCATGTCCCTCTGCCGCGGAGTGAGTCGGTCCACTGGTTCGCCGTCCAAAAAAACGGAACCCTCGTCTTGGGCTGTCAGACCTGCGACAATCTGAAGTAGTGTGCTTTTGCCGCAGCCTGAGGGGCCGAGCAGGACGCAAAACTCGCCATCTTCTACGTGGAGGTTCACTCGGGATAGGGCCTTCACATCGCCAAAACGCTTGCTAATATTTTTTAGAGTCAATGATGCCACAGCCTTATCCTTTAATGGCGCCGGCCGATAGCCCGGTGACGATACGCCGCTGGAAGAGCAGGACCATTGCGACCAGGGGCGCGGTGGTGATGAAGGAAGCCGCAGCAATCTCCCCCCACGGCACCGTATGTTCTCCCTGGAAGAGGGCAATTCCCACGGGCATGGTTTGTTTCGCCGGGTCGGTGACGATCAAAAGGGCAAGAAAAAACTCATTCCACGCATAGATAAAGCTCAGGATGGAGGCGGTAAACAGCCCGGGAGCTGACAGGGGTAATATGACTCTGATAAGGGCTCCAAGCCTCGTGCATCCATCCACCAGGGCTGCGTCCTCCAGCTCTTCGGGCATCTCACGGAAAAAGAGGGCTAAGATCCAGACGGACAGCGGCAGCGTGAGGGCCACATAGGGAAGCACAAGCCCCTGGTACGTGTTGAGCCATCCCGTCAGTTGCAGGAAGCGCCAGATGGGTCCTGCAATGGCGATCTGTGGAAACATGGCACACGCAAGAATCCCCATGAGAGCAAATTGTGCCAACCGGCGAGGTAGTCGAGCCAGGGCATAACCGGCCAGTGTTCCCAGGGTAATCGTTACCACGGTAGTAGAGCCCGCCACGATAGTCGAATTTACCAGATAGCCCATAATACCATAACGAGCAATCGCAGAGCGAAAGAAGTCTAGGGAAAAGGCCGGCCAAAGCTGTGGCGGAATCGCGGTCACCTGTGCCTGGGTCTTGAAGGCCAATGAAATGAACAACAAAAAAGGAGCCAACGAAAAGGCTGCGGCCAAAAAAACGCCCACAAGAAATCCGGTCTTTTTCAACCAGCCTCTTCTCATAGGCTCGCCTCCAGGAACCGACGACCTACCATTCGCACATAGATGACGGCAAGAATCAACACAATGACGAAGATACACACGGATATGGCCGAACCGTACCCCATCCATCCCTCCACAAACATCTTCTTATACCCGTAAAGCTGCAACACGTTGGTGGCATCTGCCGGCCCTCCCTGGGTCATTACAAAAGCCAGATCAAAGACCCGGAAGGCATCGATTGTCCGGAACAATAGGGCCACGAGCAACGCGGGCCGTATGAGGGGCCACGTGATGTGCCAAAAGCACCTCCATGTCCCTGCCCCGTCCACCCTGGCCGCTTGATAGAGATCTTCCGGGATCACCTGGAGACCGGCCAGGAGCAGCAAAGCCGCAAAGGATGACGTCTTCCAGATATCTGCGACAATAATGGCTAAAAGAGCAGTAGGAGGCAGGGCCAACCACGGGATATAATGGGTTGTCTCGGCCCCGAAGACCGCATAATTGATCATGCCATATGCGTCGTTGAATAAGAAGCGCCACATCTGGGCGGAGACCACTGTCGGGATGGCCCAGGGGATCAACACACAGGCCCGGAGCGTCCCACGGCCGGGAAAACGATGGTGGATCAAAAGGGCCAGAACAAGGCCGATCACGAGTTCACAGAATGTCGTTGTGCCAACAAAGATGGCCGTGATCCAAAAGGAATGGCGGGCAACCGGATCCCTGAGCAGCTCTTGATAGTTCTCTAAACCCACGAAAGGGGTCTTGAGCTGTGGCAGGCCGATAATGATCCGATGGAAGCTCAGGATCATTGACTGGCCAATAGGGACTGCGATGAGCAAAAGGAGCACCAAGGCCGCCGGAGCAAGGAGAGCCAGGTAGAGGTTTCGGTCCCTCCGTGTCATGGGCGTATCATGGCCCCCAATCGGACAACCTTTTCGATCCTTGCGGATGTCGCATCGGCTAATCCTGAAAAATCGGATGGGCTTCCCACTATGGCCTGGCTGAAAAATCGCTGAAGTTCCTGGCTGATCATGGGGTAAACAGGGGAAAGGGGCCGGGGTCTTGCCCTTTCAAAAGCCGGCAGAAAGGCATTCAAGTGGGGCATCTTTTTCCGAATCTCGGCATCACGGTAGACCAGTGTCCGGGTTGGAGCCAAACCTGCCTCCAAAGCAAGCGCCTTCTGACTTTCGTATGAGGTCATGAATTGAACAAATTGCCATGCCTCTTCCGGGTATTTGGACCATCGGCTGATGCCAAACTGCCATCCTCCCAGGGTTGAAGCGGAACTGTGGCCTGGGAAGGCTGGCAGTGCCCCCACGCCGATTTTCCCGGCGACCCTTGATTTGTTGGGATCGTTGGCCACCGCCCAGGCGTATGGCCAGTTGCGATGGAATACTGCTTTCCCCTGGATGAATAGTTCCAGCGATTCGGGTTCCTCGTAGTTGATGGCGCCTCTGGGCGCGGCCTTTCCTATAATCTGGTCACGCACAAAAGCAATCGCTCTTATTGCAAAGGGCTTGGTCAGAAGGCCCCGGCCTTTTTGAGAGTCGAGCACAATTCCTCCGTGTGACCAGATAAATTCCAACATGTTGCAGACCAGCCCCTCATATTGCTTGAACTGGGCCGAGTAAATGTGGAGGCCCGGATCGGCCTCCCCTTTAAGAATTGCCTGTCCCTGGGTCAGCATCTCCGTCCACGACCGTGGAGGTTTGAAATCGTATTTGTCCAAGAAATCTTTCCGGTAATAGAAAAGGCCGCATCCCAGATAGCACGGAACCCCATAGATTTGGCCCATATAGGTGTTTGCGGCGATGGGTGCGTGCAGGAACTTCTTTTGCTCTTTGATCGTGAACTTGGACGTAAGCTCCATGGCCCAGCCAGCACTGGCAAATTCCGGGGGCCAGATGACGTCCATGAAAAAGACGTCCACAGAGTCGTCCTTGTTCTTGAGGCGCTGGGTCACGATGGCGTGATATTCGGTGGATGAGTGAGGGCCAACTTGAATCTGGACACGAATTTTGGGATGTTGTTGATGAAAATGTCGAATTAAACGTTCCCAGACTTCAGGTTGATTCGGTTTCCACGTGAGGAAGACGATCGTCCGCGGTTCTTCAGCTTTTAATTGCGCACTGAGAAAGACTACAAACAGAGTGATCAACAGGCGAATCGTTTTCATCTGGCCCCTCCAATTCTTGCGACTTTCTTCCGGCCCTTTCCTTTGGCGTTGACGGTTTGGGCTTCTCGAATCTGGCTCTCCGTGATCACACGCTCAGCCCTGTGGCGGTCTACAACCTCGCGGTAGAGTAGAGGGCGCCTATAGGGAAAAATCGGTTCTTGTTCTCGCCATTTATCAATCTCTGCCAAGTCTATTTCTGCTTCAAGAATTGTCTCTTTTCGACCTGCCTTGCCGACGGTCTCTCCTCGAGGGCTAAGTATCCCGCTGTGACCTGAGAAAAAAGGGCCAGGGCGATTGGCATAGATCACAAAAACCTCATTAAAGATGGCTGCCCCTGACAGGCGTCGCCAGACATAGTCTACGGGGAACTCCTTCGGGACGGCAGAAAGGTTCACAACCACGTCAGCGCCCTTAAGTGCCAATACTCTCCAGACTTCTGAAAAGGCAGCATCAAAACAAATCGTAATCCCGATTTTCCCAAAAGGGGTGTCAAATACCTTCAGCTCTTTGCCAGGCACAAAATGTTCTGTCCAATGGACATGGGTTTTTACATAACTTTGGACTGTATTTTTGTCGACGTACGTTGCCAAGTTGTAGAACCGTTCTCCCCACCTTTTTGACTCACCAATAATGACTCTGGCATCAAGATCCTTTACAAGTTCATAAAGATCTTGGGAGATAGACTTGTGGACTGTCTTCATTCTCCTGTACAAAAAACCTTCAGGTTTTTCCAAGGAGGGATGTCCGTGCAGGATCAATTCAGGAAAAACAATGAGGTCGCTCGATCTGTGTTCCTTGATAATGGTTTCGATCTTTCCAAGATGCAATTGAACACTATCGGCATCATAGTTTATCTGTGCGACACATACCTTTTTTTTTGCATTTCGAGCCATGCCGTCTTGGGCTCCCGGAGACACGCTTGTTGAACGGACAATGACAAATAACCCGAACAGTCATATAAGCAAATTCTGCCACATCACCCAAGACAGGATCAAACGAAGAAGATCAAAAACTTTTGTGAATTTAGGGGGTTCCCCCAATTAGCGTACTGAAGTGATGGGTTTATCTGAATCGCATACAACAGTCGGTACCGCAATCTATAATGTCAATGGGTTGTAGAAATCATGTCTAATTAGCCAGAAACGGAGGAATGTATTTGCTCTGAACACTTTCCCCGATTTTCTCTAAGTAAGAACGAGGGGCATCATCGCCATAATCATCATCTCCATAACGGTATAGGCTCCCCTTGTCTCTTTTGATATTTTCATCTACGAGAGCGGAGTCAATTTTTTGGACATGACCCTTGGCAATCCTTTCAATGATTGCGTGGATTCCCGAGCCGGATTGTGCAGGGTCTTTGGCCCGGAACGCAAGATAGGGGGGCACGCCCAATTCAACGGCTGCTTGTCGGTGGACCCTTTTGCGAAGACTGTCTTTTTTCCCTTCGAGCTTCAGCCTTGGAGATATCCGCATGGCGGTCTGGATCACATCTCTATCGAGATACGGGGCTCTGAGCTCTATCGAATGAGCCATGGTAAGCTTATCCTCTCTTTCAAGGGTATCGGTATACAAGAAAGTCAGATCCTCCCAAAGCTTCTCATGGAGCCTCAGGTATCCGAATTCAGCAAGCACGTCGTTGTACCATGGATAGCCCGCAAAGAGTTCATCCGCTGCCTGCCCTGTAAACATGACCCTGATATCATCCTTTCCCGCCAACCTGGCGGCCAGATACATGGGAATGGCCACCTCGACCTGGAGGAGACCACTTTCTTCCACGTTTTGGATGATTTCAGGCAGAATATTTTCAACCATGACTTCATCAATGATAGTTGTCTTTAGTTCAAGCCCCAGATTTTCCGCAACAGAACGTGCGGCCTGAATATCGCCGGACTCCTCAATGCCGGTGCAGTAGCAGACAATATTTTTGCCCTCGCGTTGTAAGAGCTTTGAAATAAGCACAGAATCTATGCCTCCGGAAAATATGACACCGATACGGGATTCGGTAAGCCCGGTGAGTCTTTTCTTGACGGCCGTGATCAAGGTTTTTTTGTATAGTCGCACTGCTTCGCGAAAATCGACGATATCGATTTGGGGGAATTGCAAATGAAACCCTTCGTGCACCTCCGTTGCCGAAGGATTTATGCACAGGATATCTCCAGGATCCAATCTCACCGGCTGGTCTTGACCATTCCAGAGCGCCTTTTTCTCTGAAGCAAAGTACGTGGTATTTGCATTCTGGATGTAATAAAGAGGTTTCTTGCCTATGGGGTCCCTTGCCACCATAACGGATTTGCCATCCGTGACGGCGATGGCATACATACCGTCAAGAAGCCCTATAACCTTTCTCATGGCATCTAAGAGGTCACCTCGATATGTCTCTTCCAAGAGGTGCACGATTACCTCACTGTCGCTACTCGTCTTTATGTCATGGGACTGATAAAGCAGGCCCCTCAATTTTTGATAATTATATATCTCTCCATTATGAATCAATATCAGTTTTCCATCACAAGAAATGTAAGGCTGGGTAGGTTTTTCGTTGCCCACAATTCTGAGCCTTGAATGCCCCAAAGCAATGTGGCTTTCATTTAAAAGATCCTCTTTCAATTCCTCGATATTGTTTGCCCTTACTAGCTTTCCATCCAGACAAATACCATGCGTATCCGGCCCTCTATGCGCCATCTTCATTAACATGTCGTAGACGTCGGTTGAGGCTATCTTGCCGTTTTGGACGAAGTGTCCACATATAGTGCACATCCTAAAGACATCTCCTTTCCCCGTGTTTTGCGACTTTGCTAATCAAACGACGATGAACTCGCAAAAGGTTTTTTGTGAGCGACATTGAGCATTTTGGGAAAAAACAGTTGTGCTGTTCAGCGTCAAAAAAATGGTAGCTGTTTGAGGGCGATAGCCAGGATTTTAGCATCTTGGCTGAACTCAAGCGTGCCTAAAAGGTTCACGGAGCGAACAAAATTAACTTCTTACACTTACGAAACCGTAAACGATCAGTCCTTCAAAGGAAGGATCAAAATGGGCGGAGCATTTGATGATAAGTTAACGTATAGGCATAGGCCAGAATCCAGGTGGCCATTTTGGACCCAGTGCCCCAGCCCGACAACGCTCTTTTCAGTTAAGATTGTTTTAACTCAAAATATACAGCATAAGATACTAGTTGTCAACCCGCGCTGTCTTATGGAACCATCAAGACGATAGCCAATAAACCGGACAAGCATTTCGATGCAGATTTATATCTTTTTGCCCCATACTATCCGTCACGTCCTCTATTCTAAAGTTGCTGTGACAATTGATTGAAGCCATGCCGATTCATGACTCAAAGATGACATGGCCTTTCCCAGCAGCTGCGATTTTGGTCAAGGCGCCTGTTTTCCTCACAGCCGTATTTTTGAATATCACCGTTTGCTGAGGTAGTACGAGTTCAGACAGGCCGATGGGAAAGAAACACTTTTGGGTTGGCAGTAAGAACGAAAAACAAGTAAAGAGTCGAGGACTGCTATTCGGATTTCCTTCGGTTAGGCTTCTGCTTTGGCTTCATAACGTAGAATGCCTTATTGTCATCAATGATCAGAAGATTTGCCATATTACGTTGAAATCTTCGAAAAATCGGCAAAGATGGCAAAAAGGTCGGCAATTTCTCCAAGCAGTGCCAGGCGGTTTTGCTTAAGGCTCTTGTCGTCGGTTAGGACCATAACCCCATCAAAAAAGCCGTCCACCGGCCCCTTCAGGGTGGACACTGCAAGCAGAGCACGATCAAAGGCCGCCTTTTCTATGTCTTCGGATATTTCCTGTTTCACCTTTTGAAAGGCGTCATAAAGTACTTGCTCACACGGTTCCCGAAACATGCCGGGATCTGTTTCAGCTCGGTGGGCATCGGGCGCAATGTCGCCTGTTTGCCTGGCCTTTCTGATGATGTTCACCACACGTTTAAAGGCCGTGGCAAGGGGCTCGAAATCCGGTTTGGCCTTCAGGTCTTGCAGTGCCGCTGTTCGTTTTAGTACTGCCGGGATATTGTTAACGGAAGCGCTGACCACAGCAGCAATCAGATCCTTGGCAAATCCCTGTTCTGCCAGCAGGTGCTCCATGCGATGCTGGAAAAACGTGAGGACCTTGCGGGCGGTTTGCTCCCGGTCTTCGGATATTTTGTCGTTGAAAAGCTCAAGGCTCTTTAGAATGAGTCCTTTAAGAGAGGTGGAGATGGTCCTTACCAGCATGATCTGGATGATCCCCACGGCCTGGCGCCTCAGGGCATAGGGGTCTGTTGTTCCGGTAGGAATCAGACCAATTCCAAAGCATCCGCAGATCGTATCCAGCTTGTCAGCCATGCTCAGCAGGGCGCCGGCAGTCGTTTCGGGAAGGGCCCCCCCGGCATGGGCCGGCAGATAGTGTTCCTCAATGGCCCGGGCCACAGCCTCTGGTTCCCCTGAGCGGGCTGCATAAATGCGCCCCATGACCCCCTGGAGCTTTGGGAATTCATTGACCATTTGACACGTAAGGTCTGATTTACACAACCATGCGGCCCGCGATACAGTTGTCTTTAGCTCCGGAGCTGTCAACTCTGCGAGGCGCTCGGCGAGTTTTTGAGTTCGACACACCTTTTCGAACATCGATCCCAGCTTCGCCTGGAAGAGTACTCCTTTGAGCCTGCCCACCATTTCGTGAGAGGGGCTCTTTGCGTCAGTCTCAAAGAAAAAGCGTGCATCTTCGAGCCTGGCCCGAAGCACGCGCTCGTGTCCCGAAGTTATTACTGCCATGTCTTCGGCGGGGGTGTTGTTGACCGCGATGAAACAGGGCAACAGCTCGTTATCGGAGTTGACTACGGCAAAGTATTTTTGGTGTTCCCGCATGGCGGTGATCAGGACTTCACTGGGGACTTTGAGAAAGTCCTTGTCAAAAGTTCCGGCCGACACGGCAACGTACTCCACCAGATGGGTGACTGTGTCAAGCAAGTCATCATCGGGAAGGATTCTGCCACCCAGATTACGAGCAGCTTTTGCAATTTCCATTTCTATCATTTTCTTGCGTTCGCTTATGTCGGCCAGAACAAAGGCAGACCGGAGCGCAGGGACGTATTCGGAAGCATCCCTGACGGCAATGGATCTTGGATCCATAAAGCGATGACCAAAGGTTCGTCGACCGCTCTTGATACTTTCGAGCATGAAAGGGATGATCCGGTCTCCTAAAAGGGCCAGGATGGAATGAATCGGCCTGGCAAAAGCCAGACTCAGATCGGCCCAGCGCATGGTCTTGGGAAAGGGAATAGCAGTAATCACTTCCGGGATAATGGTTTGAAGGAGCTTCAGGGATGCCTGTCCTCGTTCGGTTTTCCTGACACACACATAATCGCCTTTGGCTGTTTCCTTGATGGTTAGGCGGTTCACCGAAATTCCCTGACTCTTTGCAAAACCTTCTGCTGCCCTCGTAGGCCGCCCTTCGGAGTCAAAGGCCACTGCCTTTGGAGGGCCTAGAACCTCTTTGCTGATGGACGCTTGCCGTTCAGAGACATCTTGAACTATCAGGACAAGACGCCTCGGGGTTCCAAAGGTCTGTACATTTTTGGCGTGTTCGATGCGGACCTGTGACAGTTTCTGGTCCATGAGAGTTGCCATGGCCTCAAGGGCGGGTGTGATATATCCCGCAGGTATCTCCTCAGTTACGATTTCAATGAGTAAAGATCCGGACATCTAGATTATCCCTCGTCTTTGATGAGCAGTTGTTTAATCCTCTGCTCAAGCAACGGAAATCCCATGGTTTTTCTTTGTTCGAAATAGGCCGCGCCGCAGGCCCGCGCAAGATTCCTCACGCGGGCGATATAGCCCGTCCTTTCGGTAACGCTTATGGCGCCGCGAGCATCGAGCAGGTTAAAAACATGGGAACACTTCAGGCAATATTCATAGGCGGGCAGCACCAGAGCCCCAATAACACGCTGGCATTCAGCCTCATACATGTCAAAGAGGGTGAGGAGCATTTTGACATCAGAGAGTTCGAAGTTGTATGTGGAATGCTCTACTTCCGCCTGATGGTGCAGGTCTCCGTAGGTGATGGAATCGTTCCATTTCAGGTTATAAACGTTGTCTACACCTTGCAGATACATGGCAATCCGTTCCAGGCCGTATGTAATTTCAACAGAGACAGGATCAAGTTCAATACTTGCTGCCTGTTGGAAGTAGGTAAACTGGGTAATTTCCATTCCGTCAAGCCACACTTCCCACCCGAGCCCGGATGCTCCAAGGGTCGGCGATTCCCAATCATCTTCCACAAAGCGGATGTCGTGGGCCAAGGGGTCCAACCCGAGGGCTTTCAGGCTTCTCAGGTACATGTCCTGGATCTTGAGTGGGGAAGGCTTGAGGATGACCTGATATTGGTAGTAGTGTTGAAGCCGGTTGGGATTCTTTCCGTAGCGGCCGTCCGTGGGCCGGCGAGAAGGCTCTACGTAGGCTACCCGCCAGGGTTCGGGACCGAGGACTCTTAGAAGGGTATCCGGATGAAAGGTGCCTGCCCCGACTTCAATGTCGTAGGGTTGCTGCAGGATGCAACCGTGTCGTGCCCAGAATTTTTCAAGGGCCTGGATGAGTTTCTGAAAGGTCAGCATGTTGTTTCCTTATACATACGTCATTAGACAGGATTGAAAGGAGCAACAAGATCAAACAGCTCTTACCACTGAAGCAATGGGCTTGTAAAGAGATCAATCGAATCATCTGGCAGTGAGTTGTTTGAGGAATCTCAGGCTTTTTGTCTCCTTTCCGAGATGGTACGGCACAAAGGCCTCAAGCATCTTATGACTCTCTTCGATTGCCTGATCGGAGAACCGGAGCCGGTGGAGTGTCCCTAATGGCGCATTCAAAACCCAGCGGAGGAGCTTGATCGTTCCCTTGGAAAAGGAGAGGTGGCCTGGTCTGCCGGGGGAACATTTTTCGCATAATATCCCCCCTCGTTTTACATTGAAGACAACGGAGGAGCGCTCAAATTCATCGAGGGGTGTCTGGCAGTTGGCGCAATGGTCTAGGCCAGGTCTAAAGCCGCTTATGCCCATGAAGTGAAGCTGAAATGCGATGTGAAGGATCTCGTGGGACAGACTTCCGGAGTTGAGTTGATCCAGTACATGCTCAAGGAGCTTGTACAAAGAAGGCTGTTTCTGGCCTTGCTCCATCCACTGATAGACCAACTCGCACCAGTAGCTGGCATAGGCGGTCTTGCTGATGCTGGTTCGGATCTGCTCAAAAGGGTGGACTATCGAGGCTTCCTGCAATATGGGCAGCCCCCGGCCTCGACCATAGGTCCACACCAGGTTCAAGACCGAGAAGAGTTCCAGAATTCCTGCAAAGCGTTTGACGCTCTTTTTGGCTCCCTTGGCTATTAGAGAGACTTTTCCTCGTTTGAGAGTGAAGAAGGTAATGATCTTGTCATAATCGCCATGCTCGGTTGCCCGGAGCATAATGGCAGGGGAAGACAGGTGCGGCATAAGGGCTATATGTGGAGCAACAGGGTTGCGATCTGGAAGTAGAAAAAAACGCTCAGGATGTCAATGGAGGTGGTCACAAAGGGGCCCGTGGCCACGGCCGGGTCGATATTGATACGAGCAAAAACCATGGGTACAAGTGAACCGACCAAGGCGGCGATAGTCATTGAACTTATGACAGCAAGCCCCACCGTAATGCCGAGTAGCCACATGTCATAGCGGATGTGTACGACCATTCCAAGGAGAAGTCCGTAAATAAAGCCGAGGATGAATCCAGTCACAAGCTCTTTCAGTACGACATGCCATATTTGCTTTATATTCAAGACACCCGTGGCGAGGCCGCGAACCACGATGGTAGAAGACTGGGTTCCGATATTTCCACCCATGCCCATGATGATCGGTATGAAGGCCGCAAGATAAATAAGTTTATTCAGGCTGTTCTCGAAATGGCCGATGATAAAAAAGGCGATTAAGCCCCCGATCCAACTGGCCATCAGCCAAGGAAGCCGGATTCTCGTGCTCCTCAAGAGCGACTGGGATTCAATGAGATCTTCACCTGCTCCCGCCATTTTCAGGATGTCCTCTGTTGCCTCCTCGCGGATAATATCAATAACGTCATCCACCGTGACGATGCCGACAAGTGTATTGTTTTCGTCCACGACAGGCACTGCAAGGATATTGTAACGGGCAACGATTCTGGCTACCTCTTCCTGGTCCATGTCGGTCTGGACACTGACGACATCTGTTGCCATGATTGATTTCAGCATGGTTTCCGGTCGCACGACGACCAGTTGCCGCAAGGAGATGACGCCCACGAGATTGCCGTGATCGTCAACCACGTACAGGTAAAAAACCATCTCAACATCCAGATGCTCCTTTTGCAGCGCCTCGATGGCCTCTCGAGCCGTGGTCTCTTCTTTTAGGGCAACGAATTCCGGAACCATGATGCCGCCGGCGGTTTCGGCATCGTAGCCGAGCAGCCCTTCCACCTCTTCAGAGTCCTCTTTTGCCATGAGGTCAAGCAGGGTCTTGGCCCGCTCATCAGGGAGTTTTCCCAGGAGATCGGCCGCGTCGTCGGTAGGCGTTTGTTCCAGGATTTCCGCGATTTTTTCAGCAGGCATGTCTTCGGTCAGATTTTGGAATATTTCCTGTTCCAACTCACTGAAGAGCATGGCTTTCTGGTCCACGCCGTCCAGGAGGTCAAAGAGGGCCTCCTGCTCCCGGAGTGTCAAGAACTGAAAGACGATAGCCAGGTCTGCGGCGTGGGTTTTGTTGACAATTTTATGAAGATGGACCGTGGCGCCTCGCCTGAGGAGTCTTTTGACGGTGTCTAGAAGGAGTTTGGTGCGGTCAACGGACATGTTTTATCAAATGCCTAACCCGGATAAACCGGAATTAAGGGATTGCGAATCGAGGAATTCAGGAAGGCACTTTAGCTCACATTCAATCATGGATACAATCTATCAAGGAGCCTCGGGAAGGGGATGGTTTCCCTCACGTGCTCGAGGCCGCAGATCCACGCGACGGCCCGCTCAATGCCCAGGCCAAAACCTGCGTGTGGGATGCTGCCGTAACGTCTGAGCTCCAAATACCATTGAAAATCTTTGGCTGGCAATCCTGCCTTTTCGATCTTTTCGCTCAGGACCTTTGAATCGTCTTCACGCTGGCCCCCTCCGATAATCTCCCCGTAGCCCTCAGGGGCCAACATGTCCACACAGAGGGCCACCTCATGACGATCGGGGTCATTTTTCATGTAGAAGGCCTTGGTCTGTACCGGGTATCGGTGAATCAGCACGGGTTTGTCAAAATGTCTCGAGATAATGGTTTCTTGCCCACCTCCGAAGTCTTCACCCCACGGGAGGGGTTCTCCAGCATCTTTCAAGATTTGCACGGCCTCATCATAGCTGATGACCGGAAAAGGGGGCTGAATCCTCTCAAGCGTGGCAATATCACGCTGCAGGAGGCGGAGTTCCGGCTCGCAGGTTTTGAGGACCTCTTGGACGACGGTCACGATCATGGCTTCTGCCAGGGACATGATGGTTTGCAGATCAGCAAACGCAATTTCCGGCTCAATCATCCAAAACTCGGTAAGATGCCGGCGGGTTTTCGACTTTTCTGCACGAAAAGTGGGGCCACAGCAATAAACCTTGCCAAAAGCCATAGCGCCTGCCTCCATGTAAAGCTGCCCGCTTTGAGACAAAAAGGCCTTGTTGTGCCCGAAATAGTCAGTTTCAAAAAGGGTTGAAGTGCCTTCGCAAGATGAAGGGGTCAGGATCGGGGCGTCCAGGAGCGTGAATCCCTGATCATCAAAAAATCTCCGAGCTGTTGTGACCACGCAGTGGCGGATACGCAGAATGGCCCTCTGTCGAGAAGATCGAAGCCACAGGTGGCGGTGATCCATCAAGAAACCCACTCCATGCTCCTTTGGGGTAATTGGATAGGTTTCTGCCAGCTGAAATACCTCGATATTTGATACGAGGATCTCATAACCTCCGGTAGCCCGCGCATCCCTTTGGATTATTCCGGTAACAGCCAGAGAAGATTCCTGGGACAGATCTGAGTACAGGTCAAAGGCCTGGTCACTCGTCTCACCCCTAATCAGAGTGGCTTGAATAACGCCCATCCCATCCCTGAGCACCAGGAAACGTATTCGACCGCTGGAGCGTTTGTGGGTTACCCAACCGCAAAGCGTGACGGTCTCACCAACACGATTTTCAACGGAATCAATTGTTGTTTGCATTTTCAAAAGATAATTGATGCCAGAATAATTCCCAGGATTAGCCAGATGGGAATCGAAATAAGCGCTGCCAGGGTTAATCCCCTGAAAAAGTCGAGTTGCTTGACCAGAGTGCGTTTTTCCAAAGCTCGATCGATAACGATGTCAAGTTCGTTAAGCTTGAGTGGCTTTGTGACATAGTCGTAAGCGCCCTCTTTGATAGCTTCAACAGCAGACTTGATGGTCGCAAAGCCGGTGATGATGACCACAACAGATCGTTTGTCCAGCGCTTTGATTTCACGGAGCAATTCCATGCCGTCCATGACGGGCATCTGAAGATCGGTAAAAACCAAATCAAAGTCATCTGAACTGAACTTGTTTAGGCCCTCGTGGCCATCGTAAGCCACCTTGACCGAACACCC
This sequence comes from Deltaproteobacteria bacterium, assembly GCA_016930875.1. Lineage (NCBI taxonomy): Bacteria > Pseudomonadati > Myxococcota > Myxococcia > Deltaproteobacteria bacterium. Next base: position 26,695 of record JAFGFW010000007.1, read on the forward strand.
TAACTCAACCATATGTTCGGCCATGCTTTCCGCAAATTCTCTATCATCATCTACTACCAAGATTCTCGCATCTTTGCTGGTCACTGTGAGACCTTTCCTTCGCGCTTATCGTTTCCGTAACACTTTAGCGCTTTCAAAGACCCTGTTTTGCGAACGACATTGAGCAATTTTGGAAAAAGATTTGCGATGAGCCTGGCGTTAAAAATTGCAAATTGTTTGAGGGCGTTAGCCCGAGTTTTTGCAATTTAGCCAGGCGAATCGAAAATCCCAAAATTGCTCACAGGAGTGCGTAAAATCCGGGTTTTTTCAAAAGCCTAAACTCCTACATCGTTTCCTACATGCCCGTTTTCTTCTCAAGCAACTCCTTAAATTTTGGGGGTATTTCCAGAAACGTGACCCCCATTCCCTTTGGATAACTTTCTGTGTCAATCTCGTTGACCCAAACAACTCTACATTTTCCCTCTATCCATTCATTTTGTTCCGGCAATTCAATTTCTATCTGAAATTCATAGCCCACATCGAATGGCGCTTGGGTCGTCAGATAGAGCCCGCCAGAGCTCAAGTTATGGATGAGAGCATCTTGCAGCGCCTCTTTGGTGTCATAACGGACCTTTAGGATAACTTCATACCTCGGGGTTCCCCTGCGCTCTTTCATATGTTTATCCCTCTAGTGGTAGTCGTGTGTGCCGATTACAACCTCAATGCCAGTCTTGCCTTCCAACATTTTTGCCGGTTCTTCAGCGGTGCCATACGGGCAATCCGGCTTGGCATTTGCCAGACAGGAACTCAGGTAGATCGTATACGGCTTGATTTCTGAAAGCTTGATGGCCATAGCAGCATTTGACAAGGTAGCCCGGCGCGGGCACTGGCACTTAAGAAGCCAAATGACCTGGCAAGGTTCGTCAAATGTCCCATCGCCAAGCGTCGCTGCCTTCAGGCATCTCCATTCACCAGGTCAGCCGTATCCCCTGTCCATGTATGCGCCACAACCAACAACAGCAAACTTTCTCATGAGCAACTTCCTTTGCCTTCGCGGTGACAAAGCCCTAACCTGCGGGAAAGCACAAAGGCTTTCCTGTTCTTGAACCAACACAGAAGACCGAAGTATTATCTTTTATTAAAGGACAACCGGAAAAAAGTCAAGAATTTTCGTGGGTAAGACTGTGTGTCAGTGGAGCTACTGAATCACTTTTACGTATGATCGTTCTCTAAGGGCTTTCAACCATGCCTTGTATTTTTCTTCCACCACCTCGCGATATATCTTCTCCTGTATCTCTATTCTCGCTTCCTTTAGTGTTTTGCCGGTTAAACCCTTGATCTCTTCGACCATTAGGACTTGATAACCCTGCGGGGTTTGCAAAACCGGGCTGATCTCGCCCTCCCTCATCCAGCGAATCGTCTCCTGGAATTCAGGCGAGAGTTCCTCTATGGAAAACAGGCCCAGATCCCCTCCTGCCCTGGCTGTTGCATCGTCCGAATACTTGCTTGCCAACTCGGCAAAAGGAGCGCCGGACTTCAATTCGTTCATGACGGTCTCAATCCTTCTGAGGGCGTTTAACCTGTCCCGAGTCGCCTCCCAAGACGGTACCCTTATCAGGATGGTCCGAAGGTGATATTCTTTTTTCTCACCATATACATCCAGGTGCTTTTCATAGTAATCCCGGATTTCCTCTTCGGTAATGGCGATTTTGGATTTGACCTCAAGATTGATGAGCTTGATTCCCAGTATCTGTTCCTTGATCCGCCGGCGATATTCGTCCAGAGTGAAACCCTCGGCCGCGAGGGCTTCCTTTAGTTCTTCTTCCGTGAAAAGATGTTCACTCTTGATCTGTTCTATTCTCTGGTCCAGTTCCCTTTCTTGAACTGAGACTCCCAACCTCTTGGTCTCCTGATCCGTCAATTTTTGCTCAATCATCCTGTCCAAGATGTCTTGACGCACCTTGAAAAGCATTTTGCGTTCTTCTTCCGGTCCATAGAGAGAATTACGGATTTGCTTGGCATAAGGTTCGAGCGCTTCATTTAGCTCCGAAAGGGTAATGGCGTCATCATTTACGATGGCCACAATGCGATCCGCCAGCTCCCCGTGAACCTGAACCGCCACAGTCCACGAGAGGAACCATGGCAGGACAAGCGATGTGATGAAAACCTTGATAGCAATTGCTCTTTTTTTCATTGGACAGCTTCCTCGTTGACCATGATCCTATAGTGTGATCGCAGCTTGGCCAACCACGGGCCGTAGGCTATTTCAAGTTTTTCTTTCCGGACCCGTTCTCTGATTTCTTCGACCCACTCATCCATTTTTGACTTGCCTGCCTTCCTCGTTTCGACCACCTTGAATATGTGATAACCATAAGGCGTCTTTATCACACGGCTCAGCTTGTCCTTTTTCAAGGTAAAAAGGGGATCTTCAAGGCATTGTGGAAGGTGACCGCGAGCCACATATCCCATATCCCCACCCTTTTCTGACTCCGGCGCTGTGGAATATTGACGGGCCAATGTGGCAAAGTCTTCACCTTTCTTGAGTCTCTTCAAGACAAGGTCTGCCTCTTCTTTTTTGGGGAGCACGATATGAAGCGCGCGTACCTGGTTCCCGTGAGTCCATTCCTCATTGTGTTTATCGTAGTAGTCCCTTATTTCGGCCGGCTTGACCGAGATTTGATCCAGTAGATCCTTGTTGATTACCTTCTCAACCAACATCTGTTTCTTGAGACGTTCCTGCCAGGTCTCGAAGGAGATGGCCTGCTTCAAAAACATGGCCTTAAAGCCGTCTTCGCTATAATCGCCTTTAATATTGCTGACAGCCTCTTCGAGTTCCCCGGAGGAGATATGTAAATCGAGCTCTTCTGCCCGTCTGAGAATGATCATCTCTTCAAGGAGTTGCAAGAGAAACCTGATGCGAGCCTCGCGCAAGCTGGAGCCACCATCGGTTTTTCCGTTGGCACAGCTCATTTCGAGTGGTTCAAAGTACTCGTTGAATTCTGCTAGGGTCAGCACATGGTCATCAACCCGGATTACGGTTTGACTGTGGACGCCAATCTCACTTCTGTCCGAACATCCTGAAGCAAGGAGGAAAAGAAAAAGAACGACGGCCGTTGGTATTTTGGAAATTCTATAACTCATTTCGTCATTTTCTATATCTTAATTCGCTATCACGTCAAGTCAGCGCTTGCAAGACCTTTTTGGTGGCTCCCACGAGGTCATTGCCACCATCAGAGACGATCCTTGCATGAAGCGCATAGTCAGGTGTCAGCCGATATAGCCGGGGCTCTTTCTGGACAAGACTCGTTATTTTCTCCGGTGTCACGCGAGTTTTTTCGGAAAACGTGAATACGATATTTTGAGAACCGATCTCCAGGCGCTGGATACCCAACTGCTTGCACAGCACCTTTAGTATGATCTTTTCCAGCAGGGCCATTGCCTCTTGTGGAGGGGAGCCAAAGCGGTCTTGGAGTTCTACTCGCAGGTCTTCGAGTTCAGACGTTTCTGTGACCCTGGCCAAGCGCCTGTAAGTTGTAAGTCGCTGATCAATATCGGATATGTACCTTTCGGGGATGTAAGCTGAGTGGTTGACAATAATTTCAGGTTCCACCTCCGTTTCCACGGGTTTGCCCTTCAGTTCATTCATGGTACGTTCCATGAGCTGCAGGTACATCTCATGGCCAACCGATGCAATCTGCCCGGACTGGCTGGGCCCAAGCATCGTTCCGCCCCCGCGTATCTGCAGATCACTCATAGCGATCTGAAAACCGGATCCAAGATCGCTATGTTCCATGAGAACCTTCAGGCGCTTTTGGGCGTCCCGGGTAAGCGAGCTTTCATGGGGTATGAACAGGTATGCATAGGCCTGTTCATCCTTTCGCCCCACCCGGCCCCTGAGTTGATAAATCTGTCCCAGCCCGAACTTGTCAGCCCGGTTGATCAATATAGTGTTAGCTGACGGGAAATCGAGACCAGACTCTATGATCGTTGTGCATACCAATAGATCAATTTCGTGATGTAGGAATTGCAACATCACTTTTTCAAGCTCTTCATCGTCAAGGCGTCCATGGGCCACCCCAATCCGAACCTGGGGGGCCAACGCTTGAAGTCGACGGGCCATTGCCCAGATCGTGCGTATCTTGTTGTGAACAAAGAATATTTGTCCTCCTCGTTGAAGCTCTCTGTGGATGGCCTCTGCGACAACAGTGTCGTTGAGGGGACAGATGTACGTTTTGATGGCGTAGCGGTACTCCGGTGGTGTTGCAATGACACTCAGATCCCTGATACCCATTAAAGACATGTGGAGTGTTCTGGGTATGGGCGTTGCAGTCATGGCCAGGACGTCCACTGAACGGCGGAGCTGCTTGAGTTTTTCCTTGTGTGCGACGCCGAAGCGCTGCTCTTCATCAATAATGATAAGACCCAACGCTTTTAAGGATATGTCCTTTTGCAAGAGACGATGCGTGCCTATGATAATGTCTACTTTGCCTTCCTTGAGTTTTTGAACAATGGCCCGCTGCCGGCTCAACGAGCGGAACCTGCTAAGGGTTTCTATCTCAACCGGGTATGGTTCAAAGCGCCTCTTAAAGGTTTGAAAATGCTGTTCGGCAAGGACGGTGGTTGGGACCAGAAGCGCCACCTGCTTATTATCCCAAACCGCCTTAAAGGCTGCCCTCAGGGCAATTTCCGTCTTGCCATAACCAACATCACCGCAAATGAGTCTGTCCATGGGCGCCTCGGATTCCATGTCGGCCATGACTTCTTGGACAGCCCGGCTCTGATCCGGTGTCTCTGTGTATTCAAATGCGGCCTCAAAATCCCGGAAATACCGGTCCTGTGGCGAAAAGGCGTGTCCTTTCTGAACCTTACGCCAGGCATAGAGTTTGAGTAGTTCTCCGGCCATCTTCCGGATTGATTTCTTGACCCGCTCCTTTACTCGCCCCCACGATTTGCCACCCATTTTGTCCAAACGCGGCGCCACACCGTCTACACCCACGTATTTCTGCACACAGTTCATCCTGTCCACGGGGACATACAGTTTGTCTCCGTCCCTGTATTCTATGAACAGGAAGTCGTTGGCAAGGCCTGACACCTCAAGCTTGGCAAGACCACCGTATCGGCCAACACCGTGCTCTGTATGGACTACAAGGTGACCTGATTTCAGATCTTCAAAGGCAACCCAAAGCGCTTTCGGCCCCTTCCTTGCAGTTTTTGGGAGCCGATGTTTGGGGCCAAAGATCTCATCTTCCGTGATGACAGCCATGGCTTCCCGGCCCCAGATGAATCCGGAAGACAGCTCGCCAAGACAGATCGTTGGCGTCTTTTCGGGATCAAAGTGTTCCGGAAACGTGTCGAGAAAACGAAGATTGAGGCCGTAGGGCACGAGGAGCCCCTCTAATCGCTTGGAGTGTTTTACGGTGCGACAGGATAGATACGTTGCCAAGCCGTTTTCATGGGCGCGGTTGATCCAGTCTACCAAAGGCCTCAGCAATGCCTCCGGTTGACTTCGGGCCTTGAGTTGCTGTGTGATGAGGGCGTTATTTTCAACAGCGAAATTGCAGGTGTGGGCAAGCCTGTCTGTCACGGGCACCATCTTGAAGGCAAGATGTGGGTGTTGATTGAAAGTGGCATCGACGTCAGACCAGGTCAGGTAGAGGGCCTCGGGTTCCACACAGAGGTGACCGTCACTTGTTGCAGCAAGGAAGTTCTTGATGACGGTTTCTTCCATTTCAAGAGCGAGTTTTTCAATGGCTCCGGAATCGATCAGCACAGGGAGCGCTTGTGTTGGAATATAGTCAAAGATGGTGCCGACAGAGGGATAGATGAGGGGTAGCAAACCGCCGATTCCAGGGAACTGCTCCTGGTTTCTTACTTTTTGAACTGTTTCTTCTATGCGCAGGCCGCCAATCTCAAGGACCTGGCCCTGCCTGCGGATGCGCTCCACAATATGGTCGATTTCGGAGCGTTCGAGGACGGTCTCCCTTGCCGGCAGGATTGTCACCTCGGACAGGGGCTTGAGTGAGAGCTGGTCTTGTGCAGAGAATGTTCTGATAGATTCCACTGTATCGCCAAAGAATTCAATGCGTATAGGATCAGGGTACAGGGGAGGGAAGAGATCGATCAGGCCCCCACGGATCGCATAATCCCCGGGTTCTTCCACCAGGACGGTCTCTTGATATCCATCTTGAATCAATTTCTGAACAAAGGCCTTCCGGTCTGTTTCTTCACCAGGCAGAAAATATTCGGCAAGGCGGGACAAAGCATCTTTGGGAATCAGTTTTTGCAGGACAGCGGCAACAGTACTGATGATAATGGGAGGCCGCGAGGCGGTCATTATCTGATAGAGGGCTTCTATGCGCCGGCACGATGTTTCGGGATGATAGGAAAGAGGTTTGAAAGGAAGGATGTCGTAGGATGGAAGTGTAATGATCGGAATATTCGTTTTTCCCGAAAAAAAACAGATGTCTCTGGTCAGTCGTTCGGCATCCTTGGTTGTTGCACAAAGGACAAAAAGGGGGGACTTGAGCTCAGCATACAGGCGGCACAACAGGTACGCCTCTTCA